>NZ_JAHWCO010000350.1:0-1568 GCF_020054415.1 Candidatus Symbiopectobacterium sp.
CTGAGTGAACCAGTGTTCTGCTACTGGCGCGGATACGTTATGCCGTCCACGGGGAAAATCCTGTACCGTTCCATCGGCCAGCGTCAGGCTGAAGGGCGTGTGTACAGTAATGGCAATCAAGTTTTCTTTGGTCATTCAGGTGTGCTCCGGCACCGGAGTGGGGCCGTTCCGGTTATCAGATGCCATCACAATAAGACAGCGTTTCGCGGTACACAGGCTCGACGGCACCCAGCTTGCCGTAATAGGTCACAATCTGGTAAATGCCACGATACTGCGCAGGAATACTCTGCAACGGTACCAGCGGGAAACGCACATATTTTTTATCGTTGGTGTAAGCCACCATGCGATCTTTACCGGAGACACCGCGACCTTTCAGCCATTTCACTGCGCGAATATCCAGCGGCACACCATTCTGGTGATAGGAAATGGTGTTGGTTGTCAGGTAGGTCAGCAGTGACTGATTACCGGCTGAAGAAACAATCACCGATGCCAGATAAGCAAACTGCTCTGGCGGCAGCAGTAAATCAGTCGGCACAACCGAATAGGTGGAGGCTTTCCAGGCATGGGTAAGCAGCGTGTTAATACTGCCCCGGATCTCATCGGGGGTTGACTGCGCCCAAGGTCTAACCGCGTTACTCACTGGCACCCTGTCAAGATTCAGCAGCCCTTTAACGCTGAGGCTGGTATCACCGATATAAACCTGCTCGTCGGCGTCCATATTCCACTTAAGCTGCATACCATCATATTTCTGCGCGTCAATGGGGCGACCAACCTGCTGTGCGGCCTGTAATTCAATGACCGTCCAGCCAAGCTCCATTCCCCATTGAGAAAGCGGGTTACCGTCTTTATCGATATTGACGTTTATTCCGACAATCGCCGTAGAATCCTTGCCGATCCAGTTTTTACCGTTGGGATTAGCACCACTTCCCGCCGCACCAAAGCTGGTGTTAGTCCAGCTTGAAATATCATCAGCCATAGAAACATCTTCACGGAACGGAACATCACGCGAACAGGTATAACCCACCAGCGGTAAATTCAGGGTCGGATCCAGACTCTCCAGTTCCCCCACAAGAAATGCACCGGTACCGTCCACAGTGCGTTGGTCAAATGTCAGCATGGTTGCCTCTTAGATTTTGTATGAAATTTCAACGTTGCCATCAGCGTCACCGGCTCCGGTAAACTGCGCATTTGGCAAAATGGCCGTATTAACGGTGGCGCTTTGTCCGTCGCCGGTTTTTTCTTCGACAACAAGGAAAGCACCCATAGGGCTGGTATCGGTCGGATTCGCCACGCGAACATAAACCACACCACCTTTGGTAACCTTAGAGGCATCCCCACCGACGCTAACGATCATATAACCGCGTTTCAGGGCATCGCCGGGGAAGTTTTTACCCTTGCCGATCTGGCGTACCCAGTCAGGTGTTGAGGGGCTTTGTTGAATAATAGTGAGTCATGCTGTTTTGCCAAGCCAGTTTTGGTAGAAAATGCTTTTCCCCTCAGGTGTACAGTTTTCTCATGAGGCCTAACTGCATGATTTTGCGTTGCGAGAATCCGTCGTTTCACTGGAC
>NZ_JAHWCO010000243.1:0-4114 GCF_020054415.1 Candidatus Symbiopectobacterium sp.
ATTGTCCAGTTAACCGGAATGCTCGAAAAGGCCAAAATGGCTCTGATGAAAAATAAGAGTGTAATTTCGTTGCACTGTTGGAAACAAAAGTAGCTTGTCATTTATCGCACGTTTTGGCTTCAAATATCGCGCGGCGCATCAGGATTGCTTGCAACCGCTCAACCGCGGGCTACACACTTTTACTGATATGCTTCTGGCGCTCACGCAATTGATGCAAAGTTTCCATTATGGCAAACGTACCTTGTTGCGCCGTTTATTTTCGCCGTGCATCGATAACCTGATGTTTGCAGACAGTAAAGCGGACCATATCACGGCGGATCAGCATGCGAATCTGGTGTCGCTATTGCAGCAACTGGTACAGGAAGCCTGGCAGAATGCGGCTTTTGAGGGCATCACCATGGATTGCTCGGGTATTGCGTCCGTGCAGTCAAACCAAAGTGGTATCGTGGAATATCACGGGCAGAACCTGCCCGCGTTGCGCGGACATCGTCTTGGCGATGGTGAACCGCTGACGCTTTATCCCGGTGAAGTGCCCGCGCGTTTGCACGGTGCCGCCTTTTGGCAGCAACAGTGCTTCCATTTTGAAGATTTTCGACCTCAAGCGATGAACGTTGATACGCCGTTGCCGCACATTCTGCTGGACAGCGTCATGGAATTTTTATTGGGGGATAAATTGCGATGAGTGAACCGCTAACGCCACGTATCACCTTTGATGATGAGTATCCCTCGGCAACCGCACCCACGTTACGCAGATGATGATGCCTAGCGCCACTTCTCCCCAACGGTCCCCGAGTACAGAAAAAAACTACTCCAACGCCGCCGTAACGCCCATGAAAGCTCGAAATACCGCCAACGGGAAAAAAGATGTTGCCACCTGTCAACTTTTGCTGACAGGTAGCTTCATCCGTGGGATGAGACGCGGTATGATGCCGGAAATATACATTCCCCTGGAAGAAGGTAGCTGTTAATGCGTCTGGAAGTCTTTTGTGAAGATCGAATTGGCCTGACGCGCGAGTTGTTAGATTTATTGGCCTCGCGCGCTATTGATTTGCGGGGTATTGAAATTGACCCCGCCGGACGGATTTACCTGAATTTTGCCACGCTTGGATTTGACGATTTCCGTGTTCTGATGGCGGAGATTCGACGTATCGAAAGCGTGCGCGATGTGCGCACCGTGGCGTTCATGCCATCCGAGCGAGAGCAGCGCGCGATGAATGCCGTTTTGGAATCGATGCCCGAGCCGGTTTTCTCCCTCGATCTGAAAGGCAATATTGAATTGTTCAATCCGGCGATGTTGGCGCTGTTCGAACAATCGGCTGACAGCATCGGGGCGGTCACCATTAATCAGTTGATCCCCAATTACAATTTCACACGCTGGCTGGAGCGCGATGATCGCCGGCTGGAAGCGGAGCGTGTGGTGATTCGCGGGCAAGATTTCCTGTTGGAAATCACCCCGGTGTATTTGGATAATGACGCGGGCGAAAGTGTGATTGCCGGCGCTTTGGTCATGCTGAAATCGGCGGTGCGTATGGGCCGCCAGTTACAAGATCTGGCGGTTAACGATGAGAATGAATTTAATCATATCGTCGCCGTTAGCCCCAAAATGCGTCAGGTGGTTGAGCAAGGTAAAAAGCTGGCCATGCTCGATGCGCCGTTGCTGATCGTGGGTGATACTGGCACCGGTAAAGATATGCTGGCCCGTGCGTGCCATCTGCGCAGTTCTCGCGGCAAAAAGCCTTTCCTGGCGCTCAATTGCGCATCACTGCCTAACGATGTAATGGAAAGTGAACTGTACGGCCACGCACCGGGAGCTTATCCCAATGCGCTGGAAGGCAAAAAAGGCTTCTTTGAGCAGGCCAATGGCGGTTCTGTATTGCTGGATCAGGTGGGCGAAATGTCGCCGCAAATGCAGACCAAGCTGCTGCGTTTTCTTAATGATGGCACCTTCCGTCGGGTTGGGGAAGAGCACGAGGTGCACGTTGATGTCCGAGTGATTTGCGCCACGCAAAAAAACCTGTTGGAACTGGTGCAGCGCGGTGAGTTTCGTGAAGATCTCTATTACCGGCTTAACGTGTTGATGCTTGCCTTGCCGCCGCTGCGCGAACGTCCGGCGGATATCATGGCGCTCACCGAACTGTTAGTGGCGCGTTTTGCCGATGAGCAAGGTATTGCCAGACCCCGCATTGCGCCGGAGCTGTATCATCTGCTGCCGCAGTTCGGATGGCCGGGTAATGTGCGCCAGTTGAAAAACACTGTTTATCGTGCGTTGACTCAGTTGGAAGGGCGCGAACTGCGCGTGCAGGATATCGATCTGCCTTCGTTCACCCTTGATACTGTACAGAACGATGATTTGCTTGAGGGGTCACTGGACGATATCAGCAAGCGCTTTGAACGTTCAGTGCTGACCCGCCTTTATCAGGCTTATCCCAGCACGCGTAAACTGGCAAAACGTCTGGGCGTTTCCCATACTGCCATCGCCAACAAACTGCGTGAATACGGATTGAGCCAGCGTAAAGCCGCAGATGAGGCGGAGGAATAATCCAACAAAAACGGCTGCCGAGGCAGCCGTTTTTTTATCTGTTGAGACTTATTTCAGTGCAGCCAACGCGGCATCATAATCATGTTCGGTGGTGATCTCGTTCACCAACTCGCTGTACACTTCTGCACCGCAGAAACGCGATTGTGCAAACGGCAGATCGGCGGAGATACAGAGCACCACAGTGTCATCCAGCTCAGAAGCCAATTGGTTAAATTTGCGCACGGAAGCGGCGCAGACACCCGTATCAATACTCGGGAAGATATTCAGGATGTTACGCTTACCGGCGAACTGTAGGTCAGCGCGACATCGGAAAGGTCCTTGGCAACCAGTGTGAAGGTGGGAGCTTTAGCGCCTTTCTCAGGAAAGTTTCCGGCTACAGCGACAGGATTTCCTTGAAAATGCACATTTTTTGACATTTCTTTGTCCTTCAATTACAGGTAGTTAACACGGGCATCAGTGTAGGGCAACATTAGCAACATTGATATAAAAACTTTTGTTGCAACAAGGTGACACACGGGGACAGGTAGCGTTCTCTGGCGTCGTCGGCAGAAACCGCAGGCAGCTCTAAGGTGATGCACGGTAACTGACGCTATGCGCACCAACTGCCAAAAGAACCCGGCGTGGGGTAACCAATATGCTCAACCTGTTGCAATGAGAAAGCCTGTGAAAGCCATCCTGCCAGCGAAGAACGGTCCGGATCGTCAACGCAGGCAAGTGGCTCGTGGAAGGTGACAATCCAGGCTGGATCGAGATGTTCAATCAGCGAGCACAATGCCTGGGTTTCAGGCTCTGAGCCGGGATACGCGCCGATGGAAAGCTGCACGTCGCGTTCAGGCGTGGCGCTGTTCCAGCGGTAGACCGTATTGGCTTCCTGCCAGTTGGAGGTGGGAAAATTACGGTTCAGATCAACGCCATTTGCGTTGGCTCGCAGACCAAGCTGGCAGCCATCCGGATTGACGCATAGCACCAGATGCTGATGGCGTTGTACTAGGAGTAACGTTCGCAGGGCGCAGGAGAGAACGGCGATTGACGCGGCTTTATCTCCGTGCGTACGAGAATCAGGCCGGTGTCGCTACTGGTGTGCTCGGCAGGAAAGTAGAGTAACGGTGCGCCCAACGCGGATAAACCATAGCGTTCACCGGATACCTTAAGAGGTCCACGCTGGTGGCGTGGTGTCAGCAAACACGTGCTCGTCATGATGATGCCAAAGCCTTATTGTGGTCATTCATCCGGGTACTTAATCATAAAAGGTGCGATGAAAAAAGCCTTATTCGTGCCCCGGTTCGCATTGATACACACAGAGCGTCAATGCAATAAGGCGACATAGCCCATTTCCCGCTATCATGGTTGCAATACACTGTGACTGATACTGTAACCTGATGATGGATGCGCCATCTATTGTTCCGGTGATGTCCTTTAGTGTCCATTTTTCATTTAAAAATAGAAATGTTAGCGCCATTTCTTGTCCGGTGTGATCCATCTAAAACCGTTGCAATCCGTGCCTAAAACGGGTACATATCCGGGTATCTTAATTTGGAAACGGGTACCTATGAAACTCAATGCGCGACAGATTGA
>NZ_JAHWCO010000615.1:0-1385 GCF_020054415.1 Candidatus Symbiopectobacterium sp.
CACCGTGGAAAGGCTGACCCTAAGAGCGGCGGCGATGGTGTGATTAGACTGGTTGCGCTCAAATTTGAGTTTGAAGATCTGAAGACAAGTCTCCATGGGACTCTTGCTTTTTCTCTTTCTGGCCATCGTTATCTCCATTTCAGTAGAAACTGCGAATGGAGAGGAGGTTAAAAGAGTTAAGTCCCGGAGTGATCGACCTTTCATGCGAAATCGTGATCGATTGTCATGCGAATCACTGATCGATCACGATGCGAATATGCGCTTAGCGCAGCGGTGACCATTGATAACCGCGTGGTGATGGCAACGCAGGACATTCCCGCTGTGATCACCAACGGTGTGACGCGTGCGGATCTGCTGTTGATTCCGGTGGAGTCAGTGGCACTGCCAACGCGCTCGCAGGGCGGCTTATTGACCCCCAGCACCCATACACCGCTAAATACTTAGGGATAACACCTCATGGCTCTCAGGGCGTTTCTCCCTGCCAGCCATAGCGAGTGAGATCGATCTTGCCCTGACGCGTAAAGGTTATCCCTTCGGCCCTGAGCGCCTCGCTCTGGCGAATGTAATCTGGGCCAGTCAGCGAAATTTCACCGTGACGATTTATTACCCGATGCTAGGGAAGCGAGCTGCCTTCGGGCAGCTTTTTTAATACGCCGCCGACCTGACGGGCAGCGCGTGCGGAACCCGCCAGGCGGGCCACCTCCCCGTAGGTGGTAACCTTGCACCAGGGTATGGCTGCGATGATATGAAAAACGTGCTGGCGAAAGTTATCCTGCTACATCGCTACTCCTTTGAATATTAAGACGAATAAACATAGTGTCACAGGTGCAAGGGCTTGCAAACCTGTGTTTCGCCGGTCGAGAAACTGAAATCGAATAAGAAAACGACGGTTGGCTGCGGTCAACTTGCAATTGAGGTGCGCATACCCGATAATGCCCACGCTCTGTACCAAGCAGAGTCAACGAATCAATGGAGGCCCTGTCGGTTCTCCCGCAACATTACCCTGTGGACTCGGTCAGGTCCGGAAGGAAGCAGCCGCAGCAGGAGACGTGTGTGCCGGGATGTAGCTGGCAGTGCCTCCACCCTTTATATTCATTTCCTTTTTTATTTTCCGCGCTTTTTTATTCTTATTCTCTTCATTCTGTTCTGCGTATTGCATTCGTTTATTGATGACATTACATTGCTGATGGGCTGCTCTATTGGTATTAAAGCGCACGTAGATAAGCGTGCTTTGTTGGTCTTTATGGCTTTGTTGAATAATAGTGAGTCATGCTGTTTTGCCAAGCCAGTTTTGGTAGAAAATGCTTGTGTCCTCAGGTGTACAGTTTTCTCATGAGGCCTAACTGCATGATTTTGCGTTGCGAGGATCCGTCGTTTCACTGGAC
>NZ_JAHWCO010000648.1:0-1648 GCF_020054415.1 Candidatus Symbiopectobacterium sp.
GTCCCGGTCCGGCCGGCGTGGTGCGGGTGCCTTGGGGTTCTCGTGGCCGTGTCGGGAGGGTCGGGTGTGCGCCGGGTGGGATGAACCTGAGAGTTTGATCCTGGCTCAGAGCGAACGCTGGCGGCATGCCTAACACATGCAAGTCGCACGGGTGGGTTTCGGCCCATCAGTGGCGGACGGGTGAGGAACGCGTAGGGATCTGTCCTCGGGTGGGGGATAACCGCGGGAAACTGCGGCTAAGACCGCATGGGGCGCGCGGGTGAGACCGCGCGTCAAAGGCGCCGGCCGTGAGGTCGGTGTCGCCCGGGGGTGAGCCTGCGTCCGATTAGCTTGTTGGCGGGGTAGCGGCCCACCAAGGCGTCGATCGGTAGCTGGTCTGAGAGGGTGATCAGCCACACTGGGACTGAGACACGGCCCAGACTCCTACGGGAGGCAGCAGTGGGGAATATTGGACAATGGGCGCAAGCCTGATCCAGCAATGCCGCGTGGGTGAAGAAGGTCTTCGGATTGTAAAGCCCTTTCGGCGGGGACGATGGTGACGGTACCCGCAGAAGAAGCCCCGGCCAACTTCGTGCCAGCAGCCGCGGTAATACGAAGGGGGCGAGCGTTGCTCGGAATGACTGGGCGTAAAGGGCGCGTAGGCGGATCGCGCAGTCGGGCGTGAAATCCCCGGGCTCAACCCGGGACGTGCGCCCGAGACGCGTGGTCTGGAGTGGGGGAGAGGGTCGCGGAATTCCCAGTGTAGAGGTGAAATTCGTAGATATTGGGAAGAACACCGGTGGCGAAGGCGGCGACCTGGCCCTTTACTGACGCTGAGGCGCGACAGCGTGGGGAGCAAACAGGATTAGATACCCTGGTAGTCCACGCTGTAAACGATGTCGATTGGGAGGTTGTGCCCTTGAGGCGTGGCTTCCGGAGCTAACGCGTTAAATCGACCGCCTGGGGAGTACGGCCGCAAGGTTAAAACTCAAATGAATTGACGGGGGCCCGCACAAGCGGTGGAGCATGTGGTTTAATTCGATGCAACGCGAAGAACCTTACCTACTCTTGACATCCAGAGAACTTTGTAGAGATACGAAGGTGCCTTCGGGAACTCTGAGACAGGTGCTGCATGGCTGTCGTCAGCTCGTGTTGTGAAATGTTGGGTTAAGTCCCGCAGCGAGCGCAACCCTTATCCTTTGTTGCCAGCGATCCGGTCGGGAACTCAAAGGAGACTGCCAGTGATAAACTGGAGGAAGGTGGGGATGACGTCAAGTCATCATGGCCCTTACGAGTAGGGCTACACACGTGCTACAATGGCGTATACAAAGAGAAGCGACCTCGCGAGAGCAAGCGGACCTCATAAAGTACGTCGTAGTCCGGATTGGAGTCTGCAACTCGACTCCATGAAGTCGGAATCGCTAGTAATCGTAGATCAGAATGCTACGGTGAATACGTTCCCGGGCCTTGTACACACCGCCCGTCACACCATGGGAGTGGGTTGCAAAAGAAGTAGGTAGCTTAACCTTCGGGAGGGCGCTTACCACTTTGTGATTCATGACTGGGGTGAAGTCGTAACAAGGTAACCGTAGGGGAACCTGCGGTTGGATCACCTCCTTACCTGATGATATTGATTCTGTGAAGTGTTCACACAGATTGTCTGATGAAA
>NZ_JAHWCO010000409.1:0-4717 GCF_020054415.1 Candidatus Symbiopectobacterium sp.
CGCTGCTTGAGGGCCTTGTTATAAGAGGGCCAGTTGGTGATTTTAAAATTTTGTTTTGCCATGGAGACCTGATTTTGAAACAACTGTGGTGATCTGCTCCGATGATTACCCAAAAGTTCTATTTATTCAACAAAGCCCACCAAGGCAACTGACGGTCATCTCACGCGGTAACAATCCCGTCAGTTGATCCGTCAGCGTCAGCCGGAAAATAAACAGACAAAAAAGCAGCGCACCACAGCGTTGCCCGATCTCTGCGGGTGCCAGACAGTACAATGTCATTACCCCCGCATGGACCATGACCCGCAACGCCAGTGTTTGCGGGCAACAGGCCGTAAATCCGCTGAGATGTGCCACATAACGACGCAACTGGCGGGCGACCAACCAGAGCAGCGCATGGCAGAGACACAACACCGGTAGCGCAAACTGCCAAGGCGCAGATAACGTAATGACCGTCATATCATCACCCCGCGTCGTTCACGCAGCAGGAGCAGATAAATCGCATAAATCCGGTTTGCATAAGCCTCACGGGTTTCATGCCGATCCTGACGAAAACCGGCGTTATAGGAACCCAGGCAATTCCAGGTCACACCGCAAACCTGGAAATGTTTTGCCAGAATCCAGGTGCCAATTTGCACATTGAGGCACGGCCGGGTCAGTGAATCCTCTGCGCTACGGATAATGCCTTTGCTGATGAGCCCTGGAACATGGGTCGAATTTATCTGCATCAAGCCATAGTCTCTGCTGATAAATTTGCCGGTTTTCGGGTCACGGTTATCGTGGGTAATATCCGCTACCAGGCTGCTCTCGCCGATGGCAATCGATTCGATTAGCAGCGGGTCAACATGGTATTTTTCTCCTGCAGCCTCAAAACAAAACGCCCGAGCCAAGAACTGCCAGGGTATTAGCAGCAGAATCACCATGCGCCACACAAGGTCACCCGTTAACCGTAAAGACCATGGTGTTGGTCCCACTGCTACCACTGTTTTTGGTGCACTCTTTCCCTGCCTCTTCCGCCGTCACACTGCCGCTGCTATGCACGCTACTGTTAAGGGTGATTTCCGTAAAAATGGCACCATTGCCGTACTGCTGAGCGATAGAGATACATTCCTTCAATGGCACCTTGTTATAGGTGATGGAGAAGCCGTTATTGATGCCTGCACCACTGGATACCGGTGCCACTATCACTTGGCCGCCCCAAGTATTCCACAGCGTGGCGGTCCCCGATGTTTCATCCCACACCACGCGCATGCTACCGGGTGCCAACCCGCGCTGAATCAGATTTCCTGTCATGGTGGTGCCGCTGGTAAAGGCGTAACCGCCGCGCCCTCCCATATAGCCCTTGGTATTGGTAGCAATAGACCGGATATTGGAAGTTTCAGACCCGCTGCTGAACAATGCCCACAGCCCCCAAATCAGCGCGACGACCACGACAAGCGCGATAATACCGATGATGCCTGAGCTCCCCTGTTCTGTGGTGCCCCCAGCCTTTATCCGGCTGTTGGGTCATTTGTTGGCGCAGCGTAGAACGCGCAGTAACAATCAACTGAAACATAATGAGATTCCTTGTGGTTAATGCATGGGTAAACGTGACATTTCCTAGATCTGAAAGGCCATAGAGCCCATAAGTCCAAAGAAAAGGAGGATCAGGAGTAGGGACAGTGCGCGGGCAGTATTCGCACGCACCTTGAACCTGGCGATGATATTTTCCAGCGCACAGTCGGCATAACTGCTAATAAGCATCGATGCCCCTTTGCCTTTGCCCAACAGCGACAAATAGTTAACCGACTGTCGGTCAGGAAAATTAAAACCACTGTTACGTAGCGCCATGCCTAACGCACTGCCACGGCTAATGCAATCTGCTGCCGCATCAAGACGCTCTTGGAGCTAGGGAGAAGCGGTCTTGCGTAAGGTCTCCAACACCTCAATTTCGGGCAAACCGGCTTCAAGCAGCGAGGCCACGTTCATCAGGAAAACCGCCCCCTGAAGATCGGAATACAGCGACCAAGGCAAAAAGTTATCAGCCACTTCACGCACCGAACCGCGCCAACGAGGGAGTGACCAGATAGCGAGTGCCAACAACAAGGTACCCGCTACCGTACAGGTGATACCCCAATCACTGTTGAACTGCTCCAGGCGATTCATGACGCCAAGCGCCCCCGTCCATGTCGACGGGTCGGACATTTTGCTCATGGTCGGTACCAGCTTGACGCTATTTACCGTTAGCATGGCGGTGAACAGCACGACCAGCACGACGGGATAGGTTGACGCAAATATCACCTGCTGAAAGATGCGACGCCGCACCACAATCAGGCGATCTGATTGCGCCAGTGCAACGGATAGCGTGCCACTTTTCAATCCCGCCCCGAGCGACGCGGCTTCTTCGCGAGGTATCCACAGTGCCAGTACATCTTGTATCTGATGGCCTGGGCGGTTATTACCCAGCGCTTGTAGACAGTCCTGCACCAACTCGGCATAGGGATGCCAGTGTCGGCCAAAATCGGTATGCACATCGCCGATCATGCGGAAGGCTTCGTCTTCGGATTTCCCGTTTTCCAGCAAAAAACGCAACATTTCGTAGAACGGCTGGCGATGTTTACCGCTGAACGGATAACGCAACAGGTGATAGCGTGCTCTCTGCAGTAGGTTCATGGGCCGGACTGGCCTGAATCGGGTCTCAGACATGTGGCACCTCCCGGGCAAGCAGCTCATCTTCATCCAATGGCACAATTTCATCGCCAAACAGCGGGTCGATCAGTCCAGCATTAAGTCGATGCAGCAAATGAATGCGACGACTGATGCCACCGCTATTAATCCAGTGCTGGCGTACCGCTGCCGTGCCATGATCCAGCCAGAGCGCCGTAAAACGTGCATCCGGACGGATAACCTCGGCAATAGCAGTACGTCCGTTGATCCCTCTGCTGATAATGCGCCCCGTCAAGGCGATGGTCTGACAGCAGTGGTCACACCCTGCTGGATTATGGAAACGCAGATGAGCCGGCGAGCAAATACCCGGCTCAGTGCAGTATTTTTCTAAATATTCCCGCGTCTCAGACGACAATGTGCTGGCCTTTTCCGACCAGGGAATGCTGCAGTGCGTGCAGAGTACAGGCAGCAGGCGCTGACTGAGCAGACCGATAACCATTTGCGCATCGGCAATCAGCCGACGATCGGCACCCATGATCTCCATGCGCTGCAACGCGCCGGCAGCGCTGTTGGTATGCAATGTTGCCAACACCGCACGCCCGGTGTGTGCGGCATGAATAGATGCCATCAACGCATTGATTTCCTGCAATTCCCCGATAAGAATGGCGTCCGGATCAGAACGCAGCACTGCTGCATTGTTCTTATCCCAGTTACCGTCAATCACTGGCGTCTGAATGGCGCCCGCAATACGGCCCTCCGGTGGGTTTTCTACCGCCAGCAATCGTTTGCGGTTTCTGGTGCGTGCCAGCCACAGGTTGCTGAAGACGCGCAGCGTGGTACTTTTCCCCGAGCCAGTGGGGCCAGTCAGCAACACCAACCCTTGTGGCTGGCGCAGAATTTGATGTGACAGCCGGATTTGTTCCGGCAGAAAGCCCTGTTGTTCCAGTGTGGGAACACGGTCACTGTCGTCAATGATGGTACGCAAGACCACATGCACGCCATCCACCGTGTGGACATGCTGATAACGTGCGCCGAACAGCACAGCAGAACGGGCAAATTTCGCATCCACCCTCCCCGCCTGAAAATCACTGTCATCAAAGGTCGGCGGTATTCGCACATCACACATCGACATAAACAGGGTCGATACCAGTGAATCCCCCTCTTCGCTGGTCAGTTCGTCGATAACTTCCGACTCACCGTGAATACGCATCTCGATGATCGCCATGCGCACACTGCGTCTGACCGTAATATGAATATCTGACGCCGCCATCTGCTGTGCCAGCGCCAGATACCCCACCATTTTCCGCTGAACATCGCTCCAACGCTCACTGGCCTCTCCGGCGACCGCATGGGGGATAGCCTGTTTCAGCTTGTCACGACGTGCTTTGAGATCACCTAGGGAGACAAAATCCGTGGTCGCAAGCGGTGCCACTTTCAGTTGGTCCATCACCCAGCGTTGGATACGCAGGTCTGATTTGCGATTCTTGTCGATGACCAGCGTGGTCTGCCCACCGATCCGTTCAGTGAGGACAAACTCATCAATCAACTGATAATCCTTCATACGTCCTCCGTCAGAATGTCAGTTCACTGCCATCGCTCAGTCGCACCACATCGGCGGTGATGGTCGTGACGGTCAGTTTCGTGCCCGGGATAACATCGCCTTTGTGCACCTCGGTCACGCCGCCTGAAGGCAGCGTAATGCGTGCACGTAATTCGCCAGCGCGGCCATAGATCTCTTGTAGCCGTACGCGCTCTGCTCTCCCTAGGGTTGATGCCGCTGAACCCGGCACCGATGGAGGGGGGATCGCACCAACGCTGTTCGGGGTGCGGAATACCGGCGTGGCAATACCGCTGGTGCCACTATCGTCAGAAAGGCTTTGTCTCAGCTGTTGTTGCAGTCGCGCCGTCTGGACCTGTTGTTCCAGTAAAAGATTGGCTTTGTTGAATAATAGTGAGTCATGCTGTTTTGCCAAGCCAGTTTTGGTAGAAAATGCTTGTGTCCTCAGGTGTACAGTTTTCTCATGAGGCCTAACTGCATGATTTTGCGTTGCGAGGATCCGTCGTTTCACTGGAC
>NZ_JAHWCO010000571.1:0-1034 GCF_020054415.1 Candidatus Symbiopectobacterium sp.
CTCAATAGCACAATCAACAACCGCGCGCTCAGTGGCTTCGTCGGCGCGGTTCTTCAGATTCGGAATCTGGCGGTTCTGGTTAACCAGCGCATCAATGCCGCCTTCAGCAGCCAGTTCCTGATAACGGTAAAATGTATCGCGTGACACGCCCATGATCTTGCAGGCTTTTGATACGTTACCGAGCTCTTCGGCGAGATTGAGCAGGCCGGCTTTGTGTTTGATAATGGGATTGTTAGTATGAAGCATGAGAGTTACCTCGCGTTTTGTTTAAGGATTAGACACCCATATCAAAACCGGTAACTCTCAACCTTTCAAGGTCCCGTGTCAGATCTAGTCGCGACTAATACAGCTAATCCCAATGCGCTTTTGTAATGTTTGCGACAGACTGACACATAGCGCTCATTGCCCCCGATCACCACCTGTTCACCTTCACGCAGCGTATTGCCCTGCGCGTCAAGCCGCAGCACTCTATTCGCTTTGCGCCCGCAATGACAGACCGTTTTCAACTCGATCAGCTTATCCGCCCAGGCGAGCAAATACTGGCTGCCGGAAAATAATTCGCCCTGAAAATCAGTACGTAGACCGTAACACAGCGCCGGAATATCCAATTCATCGACAATGCCTGACAGCTGGTTCACCTGCTCGCGGGTTAGAAACTGACACTCATCGATTAATATACAGTGCACAGGCTGCTCACGTTGTGCATTAACCAACAAGGTAAACAAATCAGTTTGTAAATTAAACACCAAAGCTGGGGCGGAAAGTCCAATACGCGAGCTGACCCGCCAGATACCATCACGGTGGTCTATTTTAGCCGTTAAAATCAGCGTCCTCATCCCCCGTTCCTGATAGTTATAAGAGGAGGATTTGTTGAATAAATCAGAACCTGTAATGACTGCGCCCCATACTGGTCGATTGTTACGTGATGCGAATACTGTTCGGCATTCCTGATAGCGTGATCCGGTTAAGCGCTTTGACCATGGCCATGGCTTCACCCACCTGAGCATCGTAGTCTCTCAGACTTAGATGACCAC
>NZ_JAHWCO010000223.1:0-3725 GCF_020054415.1 Candidatus Symbiopectobacterium sp.
CTGATTCATCTAGCCATACGGTTAGAGAACCGCGCTGCTTGAGGGCCTTGTTACAAGAGGGCCAGTTGGTGATTTTAAAATTTTGTTTTGCCATGGAGACCTGATTTTGAAACAACTGTGGTGATCTGCTCCGATGATTACACAACAGTTCTATTTATTCAACAAAGCCGTAGCCCAGCGCCATTTCTCCGGTTTCGGTGCTGTATTCTATCCACAACAGCTGCCTGGCAACCCCTGGCCGTCTTAGCTCGGTATCGATATACAGCCAGTCCGGCGCGATAAGCTCCGGGGTGCGCATTCTGCGGGTGGGGAACAGCATATTTTCCAGTTTTTCTGGCAAGAGCGCATCAGGAAATGGCCACGACAGAGATGCGGCGGTAAAACGGGAGAGTACCTCATACACCGTGGAATGGCTGACCCTGAGAGCGGCGGCGATGGTGCGATTAGACTGGTTGCGCTCAAATTTGAGTTTGAAGATCTGAAGACAGGTCTCCATGGGACTCCTGCTTTTTCTCTTTCTGACCATCGTTATCTCCATTTCAGTAGAAACTGCGAATGGATAGGAGGTTAAAAGAGTTAAGTCCCGGAGTGATCGATACGACGCGAATCAGTGATCGGCCTTTCATGCGAAATCGTGATCGATTGTCATGCGAATCACTGATCGATCACGATGCGAATATGCACCTTGTTACTAAAACGTTATTTTTTGTTTGTGCTATCTTTAAACAAGACCGTATGAAGCAGCTGGATATCTTTCTCCTGTGACAGTGCGGTCCAATAATATCGATAACCTGTCAAGCCATCGGGAGGCAGCATGTCACAGGCGCTATACAACGCCTATCTTGATAGGCTCAATGTCCGGCAACAGACTTATCATTACTACAGCCTGTCACAGGCTGAAAAATCGTTAGGCTCATTAAATAAATTACCGAAGTCTCTGGCCGTGCTGCTGGAGAACTTGTTGCGTCATCTCGATGGCGAGACGGTGCAACAGGCAGATCTCGACGCGGTATCCGCGTGGTTGGAACACGGCCATTCAGATCGCGAAATTGCATTCCGTCCTGCACGCGTGCTGATGCAGGATTTTACCGGCGTACCTGCCGTGGTGGATTTGGCGGCAATGCGCAATGCCGTGCACCGTCTGGGAGGAGAGGTCAACAGGGTGAATCCGCTTTCACCCGTCGATCTGGTGATAGATCACTCGGTGACGGTTGACCATTTTGGCGATCCGCAGGCGCTGGTAGAAAACACGCGGCTTGAGATGACGCGTAACCATGAGCGTTACCAGTTTTTACGCTGGGGGCAAAAGGCATTTCGTCATTTCCGCGTGGTGCCACCGGGGACTGGCATTTGCCATCAGGTCAATCTGGAGTATTTGGCTAACGCCGTATGGTGTGAAACCGTGGAGGACAAATCCATCGCCTATCCCGACACACTGGTCGGTACCGATTCACACACCACCATGATTAACGGGTTAGGTGTGCTGGGGTGGGGCGTTGGTGGTATTGAAGCCGAAGCCGCCATGTTAGGACAACAGGTTTCGATGTTGTTGCCGGATGTGGTGGGTTTCAAACTCAGCGGAAAGCTGGGGGAGGGTATCACGGCAACCGACTTGGTGCTTACCGTTACACAAATGCTGCGTAAGCACGGCGTTGTCGGAAAATTTGTTGAATTTTACGGCGATGGACTGGATAACCTGGCCCTGGCGGACCGGGCAACCATTGCCAACATGGCACCCGAATATGGTGCCACTTGCGGCTTTTTCCCTATCGATGATGTCACCTTGGCCTATTTGCGCTTAACCAACCGCAGCGACGAACAGATAGCGCTGGTAGAAGCTTACAGCAAAGCACAGGGGCTATGGCGGCATCCGGGGGACGAACCTCGTTTTACCAGCCAGTTGGCGTTAGATATGGGGACGGTGGAAACCAGTTTGGCGGGTCCAAAGCGCCCACAGGATCGCGTCGCGTTGGCACAGGTGCACGCTGCGTTTACCGCAAGTCGCGAACTGGATGTCAGCAGTGGCAAAGCGGGGGCCGATGCGGTTGACGTGACATGGTCGGGTGAAACCTTTTCGCTACGGCAGGGGGCTGTCGTGATTGCGGCGATCACCTCGTGCACCAATACCTCCAATCCCAGCGTTTTGATGGCTGCGGGGTTGTTGGCAAAGCATGCGGTAGAGCGCGGCCTGCGACGTAAACCTTGGGTGAAGACCTCGCTGGCACCCGGTTCCAAAGTCGTTCCGGATTATTTCGCCAAAGCGGGCTTAATGCCTTATCTCGATGCGCTAGGGTTTCAATTGGTAGGGTATGGCTGTACCACCTGTATTGGTAACTCAGGGCCATTGACGGAACCAATAGAACAGGCGATTAAGGCCGCCGACTTGACGGTTGGTGCCGTTCTCTCGGGCAACCGTAACTTTGAGGGACGCATCCACCCGCTGGTGAAAACCAATTGGCTAGCCTCGCCGCCATTGGTGGTCGCTTATGCATTGGCGGGCAATATGACGCTCGATTTGACCCGCGATCCGCTGGGCGAAGGACACAACGGTGAACCGGTGTTCTTGAAAGATATTTGGCCCTCGGCGAAGGACGTTTCCGACGCTGTGCAGCATGTTAGCGTCGACCTGTTTCATAAGGAGTACGCTGCTGTTTTTGAAGGTACTCCCGAGTGGCAGGCGATAGACGTAGGGGATAACCCCACCTACGAATGGCCGCAGGATTCTACCTATATTCGTGAAACCCCGTTTTTTACCACCATGGGCAAAGACCCCGATCCTATACAGGATATTCACGGGGCGCGAATTCTTGCTCTGCTGGGGGATTCGGTTACCACCGATCATATTTCTCCTGCGGGCAGCATCAAAAAAGAGAGCCCGGCGGGCCGTTACTTACTCGATCGCGGGGTCGGCGTGGAGGTTTTTAACTCCTACGGTTCACGTCGGGGTAACCATGAGGTGATGATGCGTGGCACGTTCGCCAATGTACGCATTCGCAATGAGATGGTGCCAGGCACGGAAGGGGGCTACACGCGGCATATCCCCTCACAAAACGTTATGGCCATTTACGACGCGGCTATGCGCTATCAGGATGAACAGGTAGCGTTGGCGTTGATTGCCGGAAAAGAGTACGGCTCGGGCTCCAGCCGCGACTGGGCAGCAAAAGGGCCGCGGTTGCTCGGGGTCAGAGTGGTGATTGCGGAGTCGTTTGAGCGCATCCACCGCTCCAATTTGATTGGCATGGGGATTTTACCGCTGGAGTTTGCCCCCGGCGTGACGCGTAAAACCTTAGGGCTGACGGGTGAAGAGCGTGTCTCGATAGCGGGCCTGCAAGCCTTGGTGCAGGGAGCTACGGTGGACGTCACCCTCACGGACAGTCAGGGACACGCGCAGGTTATTCAAACTCGTTGCCGTATCGATACCCGTAATGAGCTGACCTATTATCAGCACGGTGGTATTTTGCACTACGTCATTCGCAAGATGTTGTGATGGTCAGTGGGCGGAAATATCGGGGCCCGAAGGCACCGATAGCAACGTCAGTGTGTTGTTGATAGCGGCAAGTCGCTATAGACACACATTAACGCGTAGGGTGTACTAGCTCAGACCTGATCTGACAGTTACCGATTATTTATACAGGTGTCTGTCAGATTACATATGGTTCAGATTCTTTTCTGCCCAGATCCGTTTTCCATCGAGTAAAGTGGCCATCGGCGTACGCCCGCAGCAC
>NZ_JAHWCO010000079.1:0-2950 GCF_020054415.1 Candidatus Symbiopectobacterium sp.
ATCTTTTTCAGCAGGCGATCAAACTGGTTGAGATCGTCAGGGGTTTTGAGATTTTTGTCCAGCTCGTTAGCCAGAGCCTGTAACTGTTTTTCGTCCATAAAGTAACCTGCTTTTGATGTTGGATTGAACATATCAAAATCAGGCAATTACACAATCTCGTGTACAGGCTCTGTACGCACCGCGCACAGGGTTAAACGCATCAAACGAACGGGTGGCTGCACCGCTGCCACCAACGCAGCAGCAGACGCTCGGCGGAGTCACCCGCGTTCCCCATGATTTTATCCAGAAGGCGCTTGCGACGCGTATAGCGCACACTCAACACCTCATGCGTGGTTATTTCCTGAATCAGTAAATCGTCGCTGGTGCCTATTGCATCGACCAGCCCTAACGTTTGCGCCTGCGTGCCAAACCAATGTTCTCCCGTAGCGGCTTTATCGATATCCAGCGTGGGTCGCATCTCTTTGACAAACTGCTTAAACAGACCGTGAGTCACGTTCAGCTCTTCACGGAATTTTTCACGCCCCTGCTCCGTATTCTCACCAAACAGCGTCAGGGTGCGCTTATATTCACCGGCAGTATGCAATTCCACATCGATATCATTGTTTTTCAGCAACCGATTGAAGTTGGGGATCTGAGCCACTACCCCAATAGAGCCGATGATGGCAAACGGAGCCGCGACAATACGATCGGCCACACACGCCATCATGTATCCACCACTGGCAGCAACCTTGTCCACCGCAACGGTCAAGCGAATGCCGCCATCACGCAGGCGTTGCAACTGAGAAGCGGCCAACCCATAACCGTGCACCACGCCGCCGGGGCTTTCCAGACGTAACAGAACTTCATCCTGCGGCGTAGCCACCGCCAGCACCGCAGAGACTTCTTCACGCAGCGCAGAGACTTCATCTGCGTCCATGCTGCCGTTAAAGTCCAATACGTAAAGACGCGGTTTCACCACTTTCTCATCGCCGCGTTTGGCGCGCAGTTTCTCTTCTTTAGCGGCAGCTTTGTCCTCTTTTTTCTTCCGCTTCGCGACCAGTTTGCGTTCCGCATCACTCATGCAGGTGTCACGCATTTCATTTTGCATTTCGCGATACTGTTCGCTCAGATTCATCACCTGCAACTCCCCTTTGCGCGGGCGTTTTCGCTGCGTGACACCAAAGGTCAACACGACCAGTGCGCCAATGGCCAGCACTATCGTGACTACTTTTGCCAGAAATAAGCCGTACTGAGAAAGCAATTCCACAAATACCGTCCCTCGTATACTGAGTCATATCATGACGCCGCCGATGTTTACCTGCGCAGTTGACTGCGACACACCACACCATCATACCGCTCGTCTTACGCCACTCCACGGTTTTCATCAAACCGACGCTAGAGCAAAAAGACAGCCTAACGTATTGCGTGAAATATGGCGATGTTATTCATGGGTTTTTTACACCTGTTGCTGTTTTTTTACCGCAGTTGCATAAGAATGCGCACGACGCGCATTGAATTCACCGACACATTGAGGCATAACTGCCGTTACGTCTTATGGTTTGCGGCGTATAGAGGAAAGTACTGTGCATTATCAACCTATGAATGACCTTCTTAAACACCGCTTAATTCTGGTCACCGGCGCGGGCGATGGTATTGGGAGCGAAGCCGCGCTCACTTACGCGCGCTACGGTGCACGGTTGATCCTGCTGGGTCGCACCGAGCATAAATTACAGGATGTGCAAGCAGAAATCCTGCGTGAAACCGGGACATCATCGCTGGTTGTGCCCTGCGATTTATTAACAATCACCGCCCAGACGTGCGCTGCGCTGGCGGCTGGCCTAGAAAAACAGATATCACACCTTGATGGCGTACTGCATAACGCGGGGTTGCTCGGGGATATCATACCGATTGCAGAACAGGATCCGGCGACCTGGCATCAAGTCATGCAAGTTAACGTGAATGCCACCTTTATGCTGACGCAGGCGCTGTTACCCCTGTTGCTAAAAGCCGCCAGCCCTTCTCTGGTGTTCACCAGTTCCAGTGTGGGTCGCGTGGGCCGCGCGGAATGGGGAGCCTATGCGGTTTCCAAATTCGCCACAGAAGGGCTTATGCAGGTCTTGGCCGACGAGTATCGTAACCAGCATTTGCGCGTCAACTGTATCAATCCAGGAGGGACGCTCACTTCAATGCGTGCCAGCGCGTTCCCGGATGAAGATCCCCTACGCCTCAAAACCCCGGCTGATATTATGCCGCTCTACCTTTATTTGATGGGCGATGACAGCAAACGCAAAACCGGCATGAGTTTTGACGCGCAGCCGGGAAGAAAACCCGGCCCTGCGGTATAAGGGAGCCCTGACAATGGATAACGATCTCCACAAGCAGCGCCAGCAAAAACTGAAACAACGGGTTGACGAACGCGTTGCCGCGGCCAACGAGGTGCGTGGCATCCTGATGGTTTTCACCGGCAACGGCAAGGGTAAAACCACGGCGGCGTTTGGCACCGCAACACGCGCGGTGGGACACGGCCTGCGCGTTGGCGTAATTCAATTTATCAAGGGTGAATGGCCCAACGGCGAGCGTAACCTGCTCGCCGATCGCGGCGTTGAGTTTCAGGTGATGGCGACCGGGTTTACCTGGGATACGCAGGTTCGCACACGCGATACGCTGGCAGCACGGCAAACGCATGTTGTCCGATGCTACGCTCGATATGGTGATCCTGGATGAGTTGACCTACATGGTAAGCTACGACTACCTAGCGCTGGAAGAGGTAGTGAACGCATTACAAGAGCCTGTACACGAGATTGTGTAATTGCCTGATTTTGATATGTTAAATCCAACATCAAAAGCAGGTTACTTTATGGACGAAAAACAGTTACAGGCTCTGGCTAACGAGCTGGCCAAAAATCTCAAAGCCCATGACGATCTCAACCAGTTTGATCGCCTGCTGAAAAAGATCAGCGTTGAAGCTGCC
>NZ_JAHWCO010000359.1:0-1526 GCF_020054415.1 Candidatus Symbiopectobacterium sp.
CGCTGCTTGAGGGCCTTGTTATAAGAGGGCCAGTTGGTGATTTTAAAATTTTGTTTTGCCATGGAGACCTGATTTTGAAACAACTGTGGTGATCTGCTCCGATGATTACCCAAAAGTTCTATTTATTCAACAAAGCCCATCCAGAAGACAAAAACCCTCCCAATTGACGCCCTCCAGACGCTCAAACAGAAGCGCACTGCTGTTGGCCAACATATTGATAAAGCGGCGTTCACCCGTAATCAGTGCGGCAAGATCGCTGACAAGACCCCTATAAAATGATGGTTTGTTCATAAATAATAATTCTGTTTTTCCAAATACCGAAGTACGCACCCCCTAACCGATTGACGCAACAAGCATCGATAACTCAGGGGCATCATCCCACAATGTCAATCACCCTGCCTGACAATACTGGCAAGGTCTCCACAAGAGAAGAAGGATATACGCTTTTGCGTTTTTATTCACATAAACGTGACAGGATGCATTGAGACATACTGCACAGCATGCCACAACACCATTCACTTCGTCAGCGTATTGCGCACATTTTATTCCCCTGCCCTGGCATCCGATTTTCCTGAAACCGACCCTACACATTCAATTACCGTGCACGCCCGGAAGTAGGCTATGATACTGACGACCTTCACAGCGCAATCCGGCGTAATGAGAATATACAGCATAGTGGGTTCTGCCACGCATAGCGCTCCGCGCCCACACGTCACCTAGGTACGCTCTAGCGTTGCCTATGGGCGCTATCACCGTTGCCATGGCTGCGACATGCTGTTTCTGCTTCCGGCAATGCGCAAAGGAGAGTATGCCACCTGCCCGCAGTGTGCCACCAGCGTCGGTTCCGGGCGTGACTGGTCAATGACGCGACTGGCAGCGATGGCCACGGTGATGCTGCTGTTAATGCCTTTCGCATATACCGCCCCCCCTGCTCGACATCCGGTTGCTGCGTGTCGCGATCAATGCCAGCCTGTTTGAGGGCATCTGGCAGATGACCAAGCAAGGACACCCTGTTACCGCCGGTATGGTGGCGTTCTGTACCGTAGGCGTGCCGGTTACGCTAATGGCTTCCCTGCTGTATCTCTTTTTTGCCCCGCGCATTGGTATGAATCTGCGGCCTATTCTGCTGTTACTGGAAAAATTGAAAGCCTGGATGATGCTGGATATTTATCTGGTCGGGCTAGCTGTTGCGGCCATCAAGATCCGCGAGTTTTCCGATATTGAGATAGGCCACGGTCTGGTCGCCTATCTCACCTTGACACTGCTGAGCCTGTTAACCTTGATTCACCTCAATCCTGATCAGCTCTGGCTGCGTTTTTACCCACGACTGCATCCGGTGATCAGCCCAGAACGGGCTTTGTTGAATAAATAGATATTATGCCGCGTAGCCATAAAGGCTGCGGATTCCCTTGACGTAAAATCAGTATGTTAAATCCAGAGCGTGGTGATGCATCCCGGAGCGATCAGCATTTTAATCCAAAACAGGCGTGTCATAACAGCATTATTCCCTATTATTCAACAAAGCC
>NZ_JAHWCO010000291.1:0-1762 GCF_020054415.1 Candidatus Symbiopectobacterium sp.
GCTTTGTGTTTGATAATGGGATTGTTAGTATGAAGCATGAGAGTTACCTCGCGTTTTGTTTAAGGATTAGGCACCCATATCAAAACCGGTAACTCTCAACCTTTCAAGGTCCAGTGTCAGATCTAGTCGCGACTAATACACGTAACAATCGACCCGTATGGGGCGCAGTCGTTACAAGTTCTGATTTATTCAACAAAGCCCTTACAACGTGCCGCCATGCTGGTTCGGTGGGGTTTCACTTGTAATATGATCAATGAAGAAGAGTGGGATCTGTTTAAAGTAGAAATCCATGATGCCTATCAGACCTATTTCGGCGATACCGGTTTCGGTAAATTTACCTACGATTACTTGATTGCCGTTTATACTCAACGTACTTCAAGATGCATCTGCCTATCCAGTAGAAGGGGTGTGCAGTAAGTCTTTCTCGCTGCCTTGCCGTGCATCTTGACGTTTATTGAGTATATCTGTTCCACGCCAAAGATAATCTCGATATGGTTCGTGAACGCTGTACGGATTAACCAACTTACAGAAAAATAACTATCTGGGTTTGTCATGGGAAGCGATTAACACCCTTTCCAGCGCCAAATAATTAGCTGTTGATAGTCAATAACCTGTTCCAGGACCTGGAATAGGTTCTATACCCTATTCCACGCAACGGCCTACCGCGCCATTATCACCTTGTTAGTGCTCTCCATCGCCTTGCACTCTAGAACATGTTATACAGCCTTTATCCCATATAGGAGATATAAAAACATGCTACCGCCCATTTCAAACAATACCATCCCCCCAATCGCCCCCGCTTCAGTACACACCCCGTGTGCGACGCTCATGAAAGAAGCCATGAAGTCACTCCTTTCTTTTCAGTTCGGTGATTTCCGCGCCAGGATCGTGGAAATAGTGCGTGTGTTGACAGACACCCACGGTGAAAAACTCACGTGCTCAGGGCTTAATCTTCATTTGGATACGCTGTTCAGCGAAAAAAGGGGGTGGACTACAGTGAAAGGGACATCTGCGTATACTCCCATAGAACAAACCGTTTATCGCAGCACACAAATCGGGAACACCACCTATCTGGTATCTGCACCAGCCCACGATCTACTCGATGAGCATAGCAATGAAGCAATACTATCGGGTGGACACTCTGCCGCCGTCCTGTTGGAAGAAAT
Organism: Candidatus Symbiopectobacterium sp.; assembly: GCF_020054415.1. Taxonomy (NCBI): domain Bacteria; kingdom Pseudomonadati; phylum Pseudomonadota; class Gammaproteobacteria; order Enterobacterales; family Enterobacteriaceae; genus Symbiopectobacterium; species Candidatus Symbiopectobacterium sp. The sequence goes on from NZ_JAHWCO010000291.1 coordinate 1,167, forward strand.
AAAAAAAGAATTTCCAACGGGCAATGTAAAAGCCTTAATGCCTATCGCACAAAGTAATCCGCTCGGGTGCTTTGGGTCACGCGGCCACTTTGTGCTATGCGAGGTGGATATCAATGAGGGAATAATCAGCGCAATAACACTGCATGATTCCAAAGCGGGATTAATTGATGGTTTTTATAAGGGTGATAAGCACCTTAAAAAGCAACTTCTCAACCATGAAAGTCTTGGGTTGGACAAAAAATTTATTCTCACCACACAGCATCACGGGCATCAGCACCTCTTTAATGGCAATGACTGTGGCCGTTATACCCTTTATTACGCGGATGCCATTGTAAATAACGGCTCTTTAACTGGTGCATCAGCAAAAGATGCTATGGCATTTTTTTCACAACACGGCGTTAAATAAACTTACGCGTCATCTGCCAGACCACAATTTGCGCAATGTTTGCATACCAAAAACGGCTTTGTTGAATAAATCAGAACTTGTAACGACTGCGCCCCATACGGGTCGATTGTTACGTGATGCGAATACTGTTCGGCATTCCTAATAGCGTGATCCGGTTAAGCGCTTTGACCATGGCCATGGCTTCACCCAC
>NZ_JAHWCO010000019.1:0-1601 GCF_020054415.1 Candidatus Symbiopectobacterium sp.
AGCCATAAAGGCTGCGGATTCCCTTGATGTAAAATCAGTATGTTAAATCCAGAGCGTGGTGATGCATCCCGGAGCGATCAGCATTTTAATCCAAAACAGGCGTGTCATAACAGCATTATTCCCTATTATTCAACAAAGCCCGTCGTTTATTGAAATAAATCTATATGCAGTGTAGCTACTATAAAGTTTTCTTGCCAACTTCACATCACGAACAACAGGTATCCCTTATTTTTCCGCATAGGCAATTGCTGCCTACGCCTTCATTTTTGAGTATCGCAAAGATATAAACGGTAAATAAGCCACATCCATATTAAAATAAATGGCGACTGCAATATGCGTTGGATTAGCCATGACCACTTCAGAGTTTCTGATTGCAGTTTGCTCTTCATCTGAGAGAATTTCATGGTGTGCGCGACGTCGAGCTCGCTTAATTTCATGATTACCATCCAACTCTTTTCGCTCTTGTTTTACCTCATGCTTATCCGTCTTCATCTCTCTGATATAGAGAAAGTACTCAACAATGAATTCCGCCAATAAAACCAGCAACGACCAAAGGATAAAAAAACAATATACTTTTTATTGTGACGGATACACAATAGGGAATTAATTGCATAAGTGTGCCATGATAAACTGAAAGTATGTTTTTCAATTCGTTAACGATAATGGTATAACAAGTTCCAAACAATACGCACAGGTACAAAAACGATTTCACAAAATCTTTAGCGGTCCTAAGACTAAATATCCGTTTAAACCCTTCAATTGGGTTGAGTGCTTTGAGATTTAAACGTAACGCTTCAGAAGCTATTGTGAATTTAGTTTGCAATAATGTTGTAGCAAACCCAACAACACACAGAATGATAAAAGGCAAACACATCTGCAATAAAATCAGAACCAGTTGAGTATTATACGAGATAACTGTCATCTTATTATTATATAATAAGGCAATACTGTAGAGTTCGATAAGCGGGCCAAAATCCATACTGCTTCCCAGAAAAAAAACACCTGAAATTAATACCACCGTTGCAACAAGATCCCGGCTGGTAAAGGTTTGTCCTTTTTTTTCTGAATCACGCCTTTTCTTTTCTGTCGGTTTTTCTGTTTTCTTAGCCATATCGCTTTCTCCCTGACGTCAAATAAAAAAGCGTTGAAACGCCTGTAAAGAAAAAAAGAGGTAATGGCTTTTCAGTAAATGAATGGAAGCCATAGAGCAAAAAGACAGAAAAAGCGATGACACTTTTGATGGTCAGTGAGAGTGAAAACGGATTAAGCTGCGGGCAATAACGAGAAAAAACACCTAACAATACTTCTGACAACATCATGACAATGAGTACCGGTGCCGCCGGCATGATGCTACCTTGCATTAACATCAACAATAACTGGCCGGTTTCGTTAATGTTCATCTCACTCAACTCACTTCCTTTGGGCAATACCCGGTAACTTGCTGCCAGTACGTCAACCAGCAAACGCATACCGCCTTGAGCAAAAAACATCGCACCAAAGGGGCTTTGTTGAATAAATAGATATTATGTTGCGTAGACATAAAGGCTGCGGATTCCCTTGACGTAAAATCAGTATGTTAAATCCAGAGCGTGGTGATGCAT
>NZ_JAHWCO010000275.1:0-5754 GCF_020054415.1 Candidatus Symbiopectobacterium sp.
CAGCGTATTGAGCGTGCACATCTGACACTGCGTAACCGATTGCAACGGCTCAATCGCAAGACGCTCGGATATTCAAAATCATCCGAAATGCACGATAGGATCATCGGTACTTAAATCGAACGCGAGTACTACGTTTGATGCCACATCAACTCATTGAATACACGAACGAATTTTGCATTGGCAAAAAATGAAAATGTGACTGCAACCATAAATGCAATCAGGTTTCCGATCGATTGATCGTATGCCGCAAAATAAACCAGAGTACCGAATACAACCCAGTGAATAATTTAAGCATTAAATAATATTTTTTTATTAGTTTTTTGATATTTTATCACTGATTCTGACTATGATCTACACAACAGTAACGCTTTTGATCTAAACGAAGGGTAATGTTTCGACTTAAAAAAGGTCTACTAAAATGGCAGGGGAAAGGTTAATCGGGATGAGACCATCTTTTGCGATCAACGCTAACTGCGTTTTCGCTCAAGCCTAAGCAATGACCAGTGTTTGTTGCGATGTCTCATGCAGATGAGAAAGTATTAAAGGAAAAAGGAGAAGTCTGCGAGATGGTGGGTCGTGCAGGATTCGAACCTGCGACCAATTGATTAAAAGTCAACTGCTCTACCGACTGAGCTAACGACCCGCAGAAGTGGTGGGTGATGACGGGATCGAACCGCCGACCCCCTCCTTGTAAGGGAGGTGCTCTCCCAGCTGAGCTAATCACCCAATTTCACTTTTTCTTACATCGTACTTCCGTGCTAACACAGTCGTACTTCATACCACAATACTCAACGATATGATATTTCACACAACGCAAGTGGTGGGTGATGACGGAATCGAACCGCCGACCCCCTCCTTGTAAGGGAGGTGCTCTCCCAGCTGAGCTAATCACCCTCGCTGTGTGGAGTCGCATTATAGGGATAGTTGAAAGTGAGTCAACGCTTTTTAAATGCAAAATGCGTGTTCGTTGTAAAATTAGGCAACACGTCGTTTTTCTGGGCATTCGTGGTCAATAATTCGGCGTGTTGTTAGTCCTGTTCAACACACAATGCGGTTACAGCGTTGAGGAATCAGGGCAGAGTGATAGAATATCGCCAACTTTTGGCTGGAACCGTCGCTGGTGTCTGCCAGTCGCCCTTAAGTAACAAGGCTTATTATCCCAATGAAAATCAAAACTCGTTTCGCGCCAAGCCCCACTGGCTATTTGCATGTCGGCGGCGCTCGTACTGCGCTTTACTCCTGGCTGTTTGCCCGTCACCATCAGGGTGAGTTTGTTTTGCGTATCGAAGACACTGACCTGGAGCGTTCAACGCAGGATGCCATTGATGCCATTATGGATGGCATGAACTGGCTGAACCTGGATTGGGATGAGGGTCCGTACTACCAGACCAAACGCTTTGACCGTTACAACGCGGTGATTGATGAAATGCTGGTGCAGGACACCGCCTACAAATGCTATTGCAGCCGTGAGCGTCTGGAATCGCTGCGTGAAGACCAAATAGCGAAGGGTGAAAAACCACGCTATGACGGCTGCTGTCGTGATTCTCATGCGCATCATGCCGATAATGAGCCTCACGTGGTGCGTTTTCGTAACCCGCAAGACGGTTCTGTTATTTTCAACGACCGTATTCGTGGCCCGATCGAATTCAGTAATCAGGAACTGGACGATCTGATCATTCGCCGCACCGATGGTTCATCAACCTACAACTTCTGTGTAGTGATCGACGACTGGGATATGGAAATCACGCACGTTATTCGTGGTGAAGACCATATCAACAACACCCCGCGCCAAATCAATATCCTGAAAGCGTTGGGGGCGCCGGTGCCGGAATACGCCCATGTGTCGATGATCCTGGGCGATGATGGCAAAAAAATGTCCAAACGTCATGGTGCCGTGGGCGTGATGCAGTATCGCGATGATGGTTATCTGCCAGAAGCGCTGCTCAACTATCTGGTCCGTTTGGGGTGGTCACATGGCGATCAGGAAATTTTCTCCATTGACGAGATGACGCAACTGTTTACGTTGGATGCCGTAAGCAAATCGGCCAGCGCCTTCAATACCGAGAAGTTGCAGTGGCTGAACCATCACTATATCAATCATCTGCCAGCTGAATATGTGGCAACGCATCTGTCATGGCACATTGAGCAGGCAGGGATCGACACACGCACCGGGCCGCAACTGTGCGAACTGGTGACGCTGTTGGGCGAGCGCTGCAAAACACTGAAAGAGATTGCGGCGTCCTGCCGTTATTTCTATGAAGATTTTGCCGAGTTTGATGCCGATGCTGCCAAGAAACACTTGCGTCCGGTTGCTCGCCAGCCATTGGAACTGGTGCGTGAGAAGCTTGCTGCTATCAGCGACTGGGCTGCGGAAAACATCCATCACGCCATTCAGGGCACGGCGGACGAACTGCAACAAGGCATGGGTAAAGTCGGTATGCCGCTGCGTGTGGCGGTAACTGGCGCGGGCCAATCACCGGGCGTCGATGTTACGGTACACGCGGTGGGTCAGCAACGTGCATTGGCACGCATCGATAAAGCATTGGCCTTTATCGCTGAGCGTGAAGTGCAGCAATAATCGCGTAACCCAGCGATCGAAACGCCCCGTGTGGCCCTCCTTTTCGGGAGTTCGCCGCCGGGGCGTTTTTTTATGCACGAACGCAGATCAATCCTGAACTCATTGCGGCTGAATGGCCACATCTACCGCCTTTGCCATTGCATCGGGGATCACGCTACCATGATGTTTACCTTCGAACAGGATAAAGTTGGCTGCGGGGTTTTCGGTGTGCAATTGCGCCGCCAGGTCGCGCGCTTTGGTCACCATGGTGCGCTGCGCCTGACGCTTGGCACGTTTCGGATCGACCGGTTGGTTGGGATCGGCCTTGGGGGGGCTTCTCTTCATATTCGCCTACGCTTATCGTGATTGACGTAGGTTGTGCCGTAAGCAGTGGTGAACGTTTGGGGATGACCACGCCGTCTCCACACCAGATAGACGGGCTAGCGGCCAGATAGCGCTGGAAAGATTCACCATGATTAAACAGGGTAAACAGTACGAATAACCCACCAAAGGAGTGACCGGCGAGTGTCTACTGCTGTGGGTTAACCGGGACTCGCGCTTCTACCCACGGTTTCACATTGTGTTGGATAAACTGATAAAACTGCTCTGCTTCCCCTCCTGCACCGAAATCTGGATGGATTGTCGGGTCCGGATGCGTGTAGTCGCGGGGGCGGGCAGGAATGTCATAACCTTGATCAATGCGGTAGCCGATGCCAACAATCACAGGCGCTGGCCCCTGTGCGGCGATATCACGCGGCGTAGCGATGAAGACACGGTACTGAAGCTGGCGAGTGCTTTCCATATCGTACTGCTCAATGCTGAAGTAGCGCTTGGCGTTTTCAGAGAGTGTGGCGACAGGGGGCTGTGCCCGTGCGGGCAAAAGGCTGGGGGCGATCAGAGTAATAAGCACAACGGGCAAATAGCGCATAACGACCTGTTAAGGTTCTGATGAACGAATAAAAGATGATAATAAAACCCGTTATCATTACCAGCGTTTTTTCTGTTCTTGTGCGCGGTATTACGCCACAAAGAGATTTAGCCGTTGACACACCTGAGAGGTGTTGCATATTATTAGGGCCTTTCACACAGACACACAGACAATCGGTGTCACTGTATGATGTAATGGGGCTATAGCTCAGCTGGGAGAGCGCTTGCATGGCATGCAAGAGGTCAGCGGTTCGATCCCGCTTGGCTCCACCATCCTAACTGTGTTGGGATGGCTGTGATAAAAAGGTGCAGTAGAACATATCCAGCATTGTGGGGCTATAGCTCAGCTCGGAGAGCGCTTGGGTGGCATGCAAGAGGTTAGCGCTTCGATCACGCTTAGCAGCTTAGCTCCACCACTCCTTCTTGTTTTTATTTCCCCCGTTTTGTCCCCAAGACCACCGCCATGGCGTAGTCAATTCTCATATAGAGCTCAGTTCGCAAGCGGTTTGCATTGCTGTGGCGCGGCTTGCGAACCGATGGCATTACTGATCTGCTGAACCCGGTAGCCGTGGCATCCAGTCAATTGGCGACTGCCCCTGCTGTATCAGGAATTGATTCGTCTTGGAAAAGTGGCGACAGCCCAGAAAGCCACGTTGTGCAGACAACGGTGACGGGTGCGGGGATTTCAGCACATGATGGCGTTGCGTGTCGATAATGCTGCCTTTTCTCTGTGCGTGTGCTCCCCACAGCAGAAACACGATGCCATCACGCTTTTCATTCAATGCGCTAATCACGCGATCGGTAAAGGTTTCCCAGCCGAGGTTGGCGTGGGAATGCGCCTGACCTGCCTCCACCGTTAACACGGTGTTTAACAGCAGCACGCCTTGCTCCGCCCAGATTTGCAGGCAACCATGCTGAGGGATCGTAAAACCTGGAATATCGTTCGCCAGCTCTTTGTACATATTCATTAATGACGGTGGTGCGGGAATGCCCGGGCGGACGGAGAATGACAGGCCGTGCGCTTGATTCGGCCCGTGATAGGGGTCTTGTCCCAGGATCACCACCTTGACCTGATTGAACTCCGTATAGCGAAAGGCGTTAAACACATCTTTCTGCGGGGGATAAATTACCTTTCCTTCGGCGCGGGCATTGCCGATAAACGTTAACGTTTGCACAAAATAAGGCTGCTCTTTTTCCTGTGCCAAAACGTCATGCCACGTTAGTTCGGTTGTCATCCTGTCCTCGATGCGTGTGTTGTGAAAGAGGGCTGTAGCTTACCGATCTCTGCTCTCAAGGTAAAACAGGCTTTGTTGAATAAATAGATATTATGTTGCGTAGACATAAAGGCTGCGGATTCCCTTGACGTAAAATAAGTATGTTAAATCCAGAGCGTGGTGATGCATCCCGGAGCGATCAGCATTTTAATCCAAAACAGGCGTGTCACAACAGCATTATTCCCTATTATTCAACAAAGCCTGATTTAAATCAAAGATTGGTGTCTAAGGTACTGGTATATGACTACACAAGGTAAGTGAATTTTATTTTGTGGTTAAAACATCGTGTTGGTGAGTACTGCCTTCTCAGGTTCAGACACGATTCTGCTGTTTTAGGGAGGCAATTATGGTTACTGGCATTCAAATCACTAAGGCTAACAATAACGCTCTGGTTAACTCTTTCTGGCTGCTCGATGAAGAAAAATCAGAAGCACGCTGCGTTTGCGCAAAAGCGGATTACAGCGAAGATCAAATCGTTCCGGTGAGCGATCTGGGGCAGTTTGAATATCGTGAAGTTCCGTTGGAAATCAAACCGGAAGTGCGCGTGGAAGGGGGGCAACACCTGAACGTGAACGTTCTGCGCCGTGAAACGCTGGAAGATGCGGTAAAACACCCGGAGAAATACCCGCAGTTGACCATCCGTGTTTCTGGTTATGCGGTGCGTTTCAACTCACTGACCCCAGAACAGCAACGTGACGTGATTACGCGTACTTTCACTGAAAGCCTGTAATCGTATGTACGGTGGTTGCCGTAATAAAAAAGGAGCGAAAGCTCCTTTTTTTGTGCTCTGGTTTGTTCCCGGCGTTTGTGCCGGGGGACGGTATCGAAACAGAATTCTCTGTGAGCCTGTTTAAGATGTATTAGTCGCGACTAGATCTGACACTGGACCTTGAAAGGTTGAGAGTTACCGGTTTTGATATGGGTGTCTAATCCTTAAACAAAACGCGAGGTAACTCTCATGCTTCATACTAACAATCCCATTATCAAACACAAAGC
>NZ_JAHWCO010000312.1:0-1551 GCF_020054415.1 Candidatus Symbiopectobacterium sp.
GCTTTGTGTTTGATAATGGGATTGTTAGTATGAAGCATGAGAGTTACCTCGCGTTTTGTTTAAGGATTAGACACCCATATCAAAACCGGTAACTCTCAACCTTTCAAGGTCCAGTGTCAGATCTAGTCGCGACTAATACACTTCATAGGATTGCGTGGTGATGACACTTTTCTCTTCATGCCAGGTATAGAGTGGCACGCCGGGATCGTCGTGGCTTTCCTGCAATACGTAACGTTGCAGTTTAACTGGTTGTGCATCGGTTAAATCCTCTCCCACCTTCTCTGCGGTGATTAAACGCACCCCTTGCGGATAGCGCACCAGTTAAACATCGAAAATCTTCTTCCGCGATGTGGCAATATGATAATCAAACCAGATAAACGCATCGCTGTTGGGGACGATTGAATAACCGTCCGGGGTTTTGATGTAAAAGCTCAAGCATCGGTGAGGGTGTAAGGTGTTGTTTTCGAAGGTGGCAAGCACCGCGAAATCCTCTGAGGTCGAGTGTGCCAGCGCCAGATTATTCACACCCGGTTGCAACGGCACCAGACTCAAACCCGTGGTGTTCGAAACCGCTGCACTCTGGCAGGCTGCTATCGTCGTACCTCTGTAAAAGAGCAGGGCGGCGATGATGCGCCGAGCGTTGGTAAGCAAAAACATAGCGGTGATTATCCCTTTCATGCCCACGCTGGGCGAAAACCGGTCAGTAACCGTCTCATTTCATCAAGTAAGTACGGATGCCATCGAGGAACATCTGGGTCGAGAGCATGACCAGAATCAGCCCCATCAGTCGCTCCAGCGCTGCAACGCCTTTCTCACCCAGTAAGCGCAAAAAGAGATCGGACATCAACAGGATGATAAATGAAATCCCCCAGGCGATGCAGAGTGCTAGCGTTAAATGCGGCAACTGATCTGGATATTGATGCGATAACAGCATCAGCGCGGCCAGAATAGACGGTCCGGCGACCAGTGGAATTGCCATCGGTACCAGAAAGGGTTCTTCCCCAGCGGGCAACCCGCTGCTGTTGCTTTCCTGCGACGGGAATATCATGCGGATAGCGATTAAAAACAGCACAATGCCGCCCGAAATAGACACTGTTTCGGTACGCAGATTGAGAAACGCCAGAATACGTTCGCCCGCAAACAGAAAAATCAGCATCAGCCCAAGGGCGATCACCATCTCACGAATCAGCACCACCCGTCGGCGTTTCGGGTCCAGATGTTTTAGTACCGACATAAAAATGGGCAAATTGCCCAACGGATCCATAATTAACAGCAACAGAATGGTTGCTGAGATCATTTCGCTCATGGTGGTGGTGGACTCCTGTTATCCATTTAATGATGGCACCGCATTAGCCACATTGCTGAAAAAGCCGGTGTCATCTAATAAATTCACTTGCGGCTTCTGGTACATTTTGGCTTTGTTGAATAAATCAGAACTTGTAACGACTGCGCCCCATACGGGTCGATTGTTACGTGATGCGAATACTGTTCGGCATTCCTAATAGCGTGATCCGGTTAAGCGCTTTGACCATGGCCATGGCTTCACCCACC
>NZ_JAHWCO010000058.1:0-3004 GCF_020054415.1 Candidatus Symbiopectobacterium sp.
AGCCATAAAGGCTGCGGATTCCCTTGACGTAAAATCAGTATGTTAAATCCAGAGCGTGGTGATGCATCCCGGAGCGATCAGCATTTTAATCCAAAACAGGCGTGTCATAACAGCATTATTCCCTATTATTCAACAAAGCCAGTGATGGATAAATTAATAACGAATAGAAGAGAGATCAATATAGCCAGAGAGATCGCGTTTCTCTGCTCGCGGTAAATACGGAAGTTCCCCTAACTGTGGTGCGGAAATTTTCTTACGCAGCGCCGTAATGATATCTGCATAATTTTCCAACCCAGGGTTGATTCGGTTCGCCACCCACCCTAATAAAGGCAAGCCATCATTGATTATGGCCTGTGCAGTCAGCAGTGCATGACTAATACAACCCAATTTAATGCCGACGACCAGGACAACCGGCAACTGCTCTTGCACCACCCATTCAGAATAGGGGCGCAAATCATTCATTAGCGTACGCCATCCACCACTGCCTTCGACAACAACCATATCTGCCATACCGCAAAGGTGCTGCAAGCCTTGCGTCATAGCGCAATAGTCAATCGCATGCTGGCTCGCGCTGATTTCATCCTCACGCAGCGCTATAGGATTGATATGATCGTAAGGTAACGCCACCGTTGACGCCTCTTGCAACAGCAGCGCACATTTATTGCGTAGTCCCTCTTCGGTTTCCACGCACCCTTTAGCAACCGGCTTGTAGCCGACAACTGATTTTCCGCTTTGAGCAAGCGACTGCAATAATGCGCGTAACACCACCGTTTTTCCCACGGCAGTATCGGTACCTGTAACAAAAAGACGCGTTAACATGGATATAAGCTCCGGAGGTCCCACCTGAAAATAAAAAACACAGCAAAAAGACTTCCAATAGTGAAAGTCTAGGTGATGTACTTCAGGCATTGCTTGCGTTAGCGCAATGTTTTGTAATTCATGAAACGTTTTATAAATTTTTGTGCCACATAAGCCTTGCAACAGTTTCACCAGCAGCGAACCGTTGTACGACGCCTCTTTGACCAGCGCCGCGCCCGGCATGGTACCCTGATTATAAAACGCAGTAGATTCCACCTGTATATTGTGGCTGTAGGCAGGCAAAGATGATTGTCGAACACAATCCAGGGTCGCTGGATGCAGAATACTCGCGGCCTTATTTAAGGGAGATCCAACCAGAATTTTGTCCGGATTGAAAAGGTTAACCATGATAGCCGCGATACGGCCCACATTGTTGCCAACTCCGTTAATAACGTCTTTGGCTAATTGGTCCCCTCTCAGCGCGGCATCGCAGAACGTCTCTACGGTAAGCGGTGAACCGTTCAGCAATGAGCTCATCGAACCATTCAGGCGCTGTTGCGCCACCAGCTCGAGCATGCTTTCAATATTGGCAACGGTTTCCAGACAGCCGTTATTACCGCAATAGCAGCGCTTGCCGTAGGGATCGACCTGGGTATGGCCGATTTCAACCAGATTACGGCTGCCCACATGGAGTAAGTGGCCGCCGGTGATGACCCTAGCGCCGACATTGTGATCGATAACAATCTAGATAACGTTTTGCGAACCCCGCGCGGCGCCATACATCGCTTCGGCCATGGTCCAAGCGTAAATGTCGTGCTGTAGGAAGACTGGTAATCCGGTGCGGCTTTCTAACGCCGGACCTAACGCCATCTCCTCGACTGCATAAAATGGCATGCGGTGAATAATCCCAGCGACAGCATCGACCATGCCCGGCGACGTAATGGCGATTGCCATTAGCCGCTCCAGTTTGCGTTGATGACGAATAAAAAACTGGTCGACTTCGTGCAGGATGCATTCCAGCAGCGGTTGCGGATGGTCGCTCGGCAGGTTGACGCAATCCTCAACAACCAGAGAATTACTGAGATCGCGCAGCGACAGCGTGATCTCCTCACGGCCAATCCTGACTGATAGGTAGTGCCAGGCATCGGTATCCAGCAATAATCCAATCGCAGGACGACCACGGCTGCCGACATCCTAGTACTCTGTCTATTTCACCAGATGCGCTTCCATCAATTCGCGCACGATCTTGGTGATACTGGCTGGGGCCAATTGGGCCAGTTTTGATAATTCAATGCGAGATACGGTGCCGTGCAGGTCAATGAGCCGGTATACCGCACCGGCGTTCATTTGCTTAATTTGATCGATATGTCCGGGTTGACCATCCGCAATCACAAAACGGCTCCTACTGTCTACGAATTGCCACGCTGAGCGTTCGCTGATGCATAAGGTGATTTGCAGCGAAGGTTCTTAGCATCAATGAGTATTTTTCACGCTGCAAAATAAAAAAACTGCGGGTATGGTGGGGCTTTTAGTGAATTGCGTCAACTCTTTGATTCATTTTGTAATTTGGTGCACATATTTCCCCGTATCCTGTTCCAACATAAATGAAATCAACGTGTTTGCCGCAGGATTAAGTGCCGCACGACGCGATGTTACTAGCCACACTTCCGTAGTGGCATCCGGTTCACTGAGCGGCACGTATTTAACGCCATCCACGGAGATACATAAAAAGGATGCTGGCAGAATTGAAACGCCCAGCACCGCCGACACTAATCCCACAATGGTCATCGCTTCCCCGACTTCCTGTGTAATGTAGGGATCAATGGCATAATTTTTCAGCAAACGAAGGATTTCGTCATATAACGCTGTTCCCACTTCCCGGGCAAAAAACACAAAGGGTTCGTCAGCCAACTGGCGCACGCTGATATGAGGTTGGCCTGCCAACGGGTCGTGTATTCAATAAGTTGATGTAGCATCAAACATAGTACTCGCGTTCGATGTAAGTACCGATGATCCTATCGTGCATTTCGGATGATTTTGAATATCCGGGCGTCTTGCGATTGAACCGTTGCAATCGGTTACGCAGTGTCAGATGTGCACGCTCAATACGCTGTGTATACAGCTTGCTAACAATGTGTCTTACTTTTGGAAGTTCGTCGTTGTAAGCCCTGTAGCCATCCGTGTTTGCATGACTGACGACGGTAAC
>NZ_JAHWCO010000255.1:0-1005 GCF_020054415.1 Candidatus Symbiopectobacterium sp.
AGCCATAAAGGCTGCGGATTCCCTTGACGTAAAATCAGTATGTTAAATCCAGAGCGTGGTGATGCATCCCGGAGCGATCAGCATTTTAATCCAAAACAGGCGTGTCATAACAGCATTATTCCCTATTATTCAACAAAGCCAAACTTTAGCCACTGTATTCCACATCCAAAACCGGACATTTCACACTGTAATCAACATATTGAATACACGACCGTGCTTTGTCTATCGCTGTCTTGTTACCCGACTTCAACGCCTCTTTAAGTTTGTGCGGGATGATGTGGTCAACGACGGTAGCGGCTACAATCCGTCCCTGCTCCTGACACATGTGGCACAAGGGGTTCGTGCGCAGGAATGAAACCCGGGCCTTGTCCCACCTGCTGTTGTAGATGTGGGGTTCTTTCACGTCCTAGTCCTTTTTGATTTATTGCCCCAACCTGTTTGCATCAATCTGCGTCTTTGTTGAATAATAGTGAGTCATGCTGTTTTGCAAGGCCAGTTTTGGTAGAAAATGCTTGTCCCCTCAGGTGTACAGTTTTCTCATGAGGCCTAACTGCATGATTTTTCGGGATTTATTGAATAATAGGTAATCATGCTGTTTTTCCATGCCAGTTTTGGTTGAAAATGCTTGTCATCTCAGGTGTACACTTTTCTCATGAGGCCTAACTGCATGATTTTACGTTGCGAGGATCCGTCTTTTCACTGGGCTGCCAGCATAAAATCTATTTATTCAACAAAGCCGCCAAAGACTACGATACGGAATATGATTCTGAGATGTCGCTCTGTGAATCAGAGCCGGAACCCGAGAGTAAAGATCGCCCGACAACCAGCAAAGCGATAGGGGAAAGAGGAAAAGAAAAACGCACGTAATGTGTACTAGCTCAGACCTGATCTGACAGTTACCGATTATTTATACAGGTGTCTGTCAGATTACATCTGGTTCAGATTCTTTTCTGCCCAGATCCGTTTTCCATCGAGTAAAGTGGCCATCGGCGTACGCCCGCAGCA
>NZ_JAHWCO010000558.1:0-1951 GCF_020054415.1 Candidatus Symbiopectobacterium sp.
CACAAACACGCTTATCACGACTGGTGTCATGAAGGTGTTCGAGTTCGGCTTTTTGCTTGTCGGTAATAAATATCTTCATAGTGGGTGAGCATGATCTTCTTACCGCGTAAAATCAAGCATCTTCAATGATCACGGGTATATCACTTAACTCAACATCCTATTATAATGCTTTCATTATTATTCCCAAAATGGGTTTTTCGAAACGAGAGCAACATACAACGACTGACCATCTCTATGGATGACGAACTGGCACAGGACTTTGACGAGCTGATGCGTCGCAAAGGGTATGCCAACCGCTCTGAGGCGTTTCGCGATATGTTGCGGCGTGAGCTCGGCGAAATGACGCTGGAACAGGATAAGCAAGGCCCGTGCGTGGAGATATTGAGCTATATTTACGACCATCATGAACGTCAGCTTTCCAGCCGTCTGGCGGAGATGCAGCACGACCACCATGGGTTGACCGTGTCAACCATGCATGCTCACCTCAGCCATGATGAGTGCGTGGAAACCTTGATTCTGCGTGGCACCACGGCTCAGGTAGAAGTGTTTGCAGAATCGGTGATGGCGCAAACGGGCGTGAGACACGGCCGAATCAACCTGATACCGTGCTGATATTCGTTCGCTAATGTGGGCAGGAATTAAGTAAGATCAAAGAAGTATGATTTTTTTAAAAACCTCATACTCTGCGGTTAAACTGCCTGCATCAATCTGCTATAAATCGCCTCACAATAATAGCCTCTTCCCCTTTGGGCTCGGTGCTCCAAGCACGCTAGTCGACATCGTGTTGCAGCATTCGGCCTGAATGGCATTGAACAGGAATCACCGAGTGAGCTCGATACTTGCTGAAGATAATGACCTTGTCGTTAATGAAAACACCGCATTAAATCAGGACGTCCAGCGCTATTGGACGCACCGCGCCGCAGAGTATAGCCATATCAATGCCACCGAACTGGCGAATGCCAAGCGTGCCCGTTGGCTGAAAAAAATCATGGAGTATGCCCCTGATGCACCTTTGCTGCGCGTGTTGGATATTGGCACCGGTCCCGGCTTTTTTGCCGTGAAGTTGGCGCTTGCAGGGCATCGGGTTACCGCTGTGGATATGACGGAAGCGATGCTCACCGAGGCTCGAGCCAATGCCGCACATTACGCTGTTCACGTCGATTTTGTCTCCGCTGATGTACATGCGATGCCACTGGCGGACAACCAGTTCGACCTGATCGTCACGCGCAACGTGACCTGGAATCTGGCTGAACCGCTGCGCGCCTACAGGGAGTGGCACCGTCTGCTGGCCCCCGGCGGTCGCCTGCTTAATTTCGATGCCAACTGGTATCTGCAACTGTTTGATGAATCCTCACGCCTCGGCTATCTGGACGATCGCGCCAATGCTCGCTATCTCGGGCTGGAGGATCACTGCGTGAATACCGATACCAGCGCCATGGAGGCGATAGCGCGCCAGCTGCCGCTCAGCCGAGAGCACCGCCCTGAGTGGGATACCCAGGCGCTGCTTCAATGCGGCTACCATAAAATCATGCTGGATACCCGTGTGCGCGACACGCTGTGGGATGAGACTGAAAAAGTTAACTACGCCTCGACGCCGATGTTTATGGTGTGTGCAGAAAAATAGGGATATTACATGCGAACGATAGCAGTATTTTTTCTGTCAACGCTGATGTTGCTGGGCATGGCAAGTGCCACGGCGCAAACGCCCACGACGCTTAATTATGCCAGCACCAAGGACATTCGTGATATCAACCCGCATCCCTACAGTGGTGAGATGGCGGCGCAGAATATGGTCTTTGAATCGCTGGTGGGCTTTGTTGAATAAATAGATTTTATGCTGGCAGCACAGTGAAACGAAGGATCCTCGCAACGTAAAATCATGCAGTTAGGCCTCATGAGAAAAGTGTACACCTAAGATGACAAGCATTTTCAACCAAAACTGGCACGGAAA
>NZ_JAHWCO010000201.1:0-13804 GCF_020054415.1 Candidatus Symbiopectobacterium sp.
CATTGATGATTTTACGATGTTCTGCCCATGGACGTCCGGCACGTGGTATTGCTGGTTCAGCAGGCAGTAAAGACTGGATGATCATCCATGCTTCATCGGGAAGGTCGTAGCGAGCCATAGTTCAATATACTGTGGAAACACACGGTTACTATAACTCAGGCAATTAAGGGACACAGCCTAGTGCGCTGCGGCGCTACCGTGATGTTTTCGGAGGTCACCGAAGTACGCGATGCCATTCACCTTCTCACACCGCGCGCCGCGACCGAAAAAGTGGGTCGCCGTCTGCTTGAAGAGATGGACTGGTATGACAACTACCTGGATACCGGAAAAAACGATCGCAGCGCCAACCCGTCTCCGGGCAATAAAAAGGGTGGGCTGGCGAACGTGGTAGAAAAGGCGCTCGGCTCGATTGATAAATCAGGTCAAAGCACCATTTCCGAAGTGCTCTCTCCAGGGCAGCGTCCGACCAAACGCGGGTTGATTTATGTGTACTAGCTCAATGCCCGTACCGAGGAAACCTCAGCCAACCTGCAACAAACCGCCGCCGCAATCGAAGAAATTGCCTTTGCGGTACAGCAAAGTGCTGAAACGGCAATCCAAGCCACCAGTATGGCGGAAGCTGCCAGCCAGGCGGCGCAAAAAGGTGGAGATATCATGGGTGAAACCATCGGGATGATGAAATCCATCTCCAAGGCGAGCGATAAAGTCGTCGATATTATCGGCGTGATCGACAGCATTGCGTTTCAAACCAACATGCTGGCACTCAACGCCGCAGTAGAAGCCGCCAGAGCGGGTGTGCAAGGCCGCGGTTTTGCCGTAGTCGCTGCCGAAGTACGTAACCTAGCCCAACACTCTGCCTCAGCCGCCAAAGAGATCAAAACGCTGATCGATGCGAACGTCGAAAGCGTGGAGTCAGGCGGTAAAATGGTGGAAAACGCGGGCAAACACATTGCGGATATTGTCAGCGAAGTGCTGCAAGTCTCTACCATGATCAAAGAGATCAGCAACGCCACGCAAGAGCAGACGCAGGCGTTGGGGTTGATTAACCAATCCATCGCACAAATAGAAATCATGATCCAAAGCAATACCGAAATGGTAGTGCAATCAAACGATACGGCAGAAAGTTTGAACCGCCAGGCTCAACGGCTCACCAGCGCCATCAATGTGTATGGCAGTTGATTAATCCTCCTTTCAACGCACGATACGGCTGGGAATAAGGATAATTCCCTCGCCGTGCGTCCCGCGCAATGCCGATAGCCCCTTCCTGTGTTTCTCTCGGCACTGGCAAATAACACATATTGTTACATTTACTGTGAAAAACCTGATCCTATCGTTCTGTATTCCGACAAAATCCCTGTTAAGCTAGAGGGAATAAACGTCGATACTCTATAAGCACAACCAGTGCCGTAATGACAAGGAGAAAAAATGACCAGCATCAGCGCAGTGACGTCTGCCTCTGGCAGCAGCGCGAGCTCAGGGACCAGCAATGAGCAGCAAATTGCTCTTATTAATCAGCAGATTAAAACGCTAACGCAGCAGGCCAAATCGCTGGCTTCCTCCCTTGAGAAAGCCAGTACGGATGAAGAAAAGGCCAGTATTCAGGAGCAGCAGTTGGTTCAGGCGCAGATTCAAGCGCTTTAGGCCCAAATCTCCCGGTTGCAGAATGAGTCATCGGAGAGTAAACAGCAGCAGGCGGCATCCACGTCTACGGCTCAAGAGGAAGGCGTTAACAAGCCGACCGAAGAGAATAAAATCAACATCTACGTGCGGCTGCTTGAGCGGCGTCACCAACCCTTGCAGCCCTGCAATCTTTATGGTCAGCGTCAGTTGCATCAAATCGCCCAATCGCCCTGTGGGAAACGCATCCTTGCGGGCAAACTACAGCAAATACTCCTCAGGCAAATCGATCAGTACACGGCCCTGACACTTTCCAAATGGCATCTGCTGAGCGGCGATGGCGATCAAATCCTCTTTTTCCATCGGTTATGCTCCGAGCAGACGGATCATCTCAGCTTCATCAATCACCGGGATATTCAACTCTTGTGCTTTGGCCAGCTTGGAGCCCGCTGCTTCCCCGGCAATCACCATATCGGTTTTCTTGGACACGCTGCCGCTCACTTTCGCGCACAGCGCCGTCAGGCGATCCTTGGCTTCATCACGGGATAGCTGGCTCAACGACCCCGTCAGCACAATGGTCTTGCCGGCAAACGGGTTATCAAGCGTCGCAACATCCACCCCTTCGATGTCAGGCCAATGGATATTGATGCCCTCAGGATTGATAAGCTCGCGAATCACTTGCTGGTTGTGCGCTTCTTGCAGGAAATGGCGCACATGCTTCGCCACGATAGGCCCCACATCCGCCACTTCCAGCAGCGCTTCTTCATCCGCCGCTAGCAGGTTATCCAGGGTGGCAAAATGCTGTGCCAAGTTGCTTGCGGTCGCTTCCCCTACGTCACGGATACCCAACGCAAACAGGAAACGGGCAAAGGTGGTGGATTTGGCTTTTTCCAGCGCATTGACCAGATTCTGTGCCGATTTCGGCCCCATACGATCCAGTCCAGTCAGGATGCCAGCGGTAAGTTTGAACAGGTCGGCGGGGGTTTTGACGTACTCTTTTTCCACCAGTTGATCGATAACTTTGTCACCCATACCTTCCACATCCAGCGCACGACGGGAGACAAAGTGCTTTAACGCTTCCTTACGCTGTGCACCGCAGGTCAACCCGCCAGTGCAGCGCGTCACCGCCCCACCGTCAACGCGCTCCACCTCGGAGCCACACACCGGACATTGCTCAGGAAAGTCGATAGTACGCGCATCCGCAGGGCGTTCTGCTTCCACTACCCCAACGATCTGCGGAATAACATCGCCTGCACGACGCACGATAACGCGATCGCCGATCTTTATGCCGAGACGTTCAATCTCATCGCGGTTATGCAAGGTGGCATTACTCACCATAACCCCGGCAACTGCAACCTGCTCAAGGCGTGCCACCGGCGTAATGGCACCAGTGCGCCCTACCTGGAAATCAACGCCGTGCAGCCAGGTCAGTTGCTCCTGCGCCGGGAATTTAAAGGCCACCGCCCAGCGCGGCGCGCGCGCGACAAACCCGAGCCGCTCTTGCAATGCCAGGTCGTCAACTTTGACCACCACGCCGTCAATATCGAAGCCGAGCGTGGCGCGCTCTCGCTCCACCTGACGGTAAAATACCAGCACGTCTGCGCTACCAGTGCACAAACGAATACGATCGCTAACCGGCAGTCCCCAGGCTTTAAATTGATTCAGGCGTACCAGATGGCTGGCTGGCAAGGTTCCGCCTTCCAACAGGCCAACTCCATAGCAGAAGAACGTCAGGGGACGTTTAGCCGTAATGCGCGGATCGAGCTGACGCAACGACCCCGCCGCCGCATTGCGCGGATTGGCAAAAATCTTGGCACCGGTACGCCGCGCTTCATCATTCATCTTTTCAAAGCCACGGTGTTTCATAAACACTTCGCCACGCACTTCCACGCGCGCAGGGATGTTATCGCCGTGCAACCGCAGTGGAATGGCTCCGATGGTACGGATATTGGCGGTAATGTTTTCCCCTGTCGTGCCATCGCCGCGCGTGACGGCCTGCACCAGCAGGCCGTTTTCATACAACAGGCTTACCGCCAAACCATCGAGCTTCAGCTCACAACAGAAGGTTAGTTCCTCGCCGCTTTTCAAGCGATCCTGTACGCGTTTGTAAAACGCCAGATAGCTGTCATCATCGAATACGTTATCCAACGACAGCATCGGCACCTCATGACGCACGGACTCGAACGCCGACAGGGGGGCCGCGCCAACGCGCTGCGTGGGCGAATCTGGTGTAATCAGTTCAGGATGTTCCGCTTCGATCGCCTTGAGCTCATTCATCAGGCGGTCATATTCCACGTCAGGAATTTCCGGCGCATCTTCAACGTGATATTTATATTCGTGGTGGCGCAATTGCGCGTGCAGTTCGGCCACACGCGATGTCAGATGTTCAACTGTCACTGGAGGTTACCCGTACTCTTTTGGTTTATCGCTGCGTATTGGCTTTGATGGCATTAATAATGTTAGTGGTAGAACAGCCATCTTCAAAGTTCAGCACTTGGACGTCGCCGCCGTTGGCCCACACCTCTTTACTGCCTGCGATATCTTCCGGCTTGTAGTCACCACCTTTGACCAGAATATCCGGCAAAATGCCAGCAATCAGGCGCTGCGGGGTATCTTCTTCAAACGGCACTACCCAGTCCACCGCGCCGAGGGCACTTAACACTGCCGTACGTTGCGCTAGGGCATTGACCGGACGCGTGGGGCCTTTCAAGCGGCTGGTGGAGTCATCGCTGTTCACCGCCACAATCAAGCGATCGCCCAGCTTGCGTGCGTTCGCCAGATAAGAGACGTGACCAGCATGCAGAATATCGAATACGCCGTTGGTCATGACAATTTTTTCACCGCGCAGGCGCGCCTGCGTGACAGCCGCTTTCAGTTGCGCTTCATCCATCGCACCAAAACCGCTGTCAGCGCGACCACGAATGGCATTTTCCAGCTCGATAGGCGTGACGGTAGAGGTTCCCAGCTTACCCACTACCACACCCGCTGCGGCGTTCGCCAGGATACAGGCATCTTCCAGTGAATTTCCCGCCGCCAGCGCCGCTGCCAATACTCCAATCACGGTATCGCCCGCACCGGTCACATCGTAGACTTCCTGCGCCTGTGTCGGCAGATTCAGCGGCCCTTTGCTCGGCTGAAGCAGCGTCATGCCCTGTTCAGAACGGGTGATCAGCAGTGCGGAAAGGTCAAAATCGGCAATCATTTTCTCGCCGCGCGCTACCAGTTCTTCTTCGGTTTTGCTGCGTCCGGCAACCGCTTCGAACTCGGACAGGTTCGGGGTCAGCAAGGTGGCACCGCGATAGCGAGCGAAATCGGTCCCTTTCGGGTCAATCAGGACTGGCACGCCCGCCGCATTGGCGGTTTGGATCATCGCCTGCACATGAGCCAGAGCGCCCTTCGCGTAGTCTGACAGTACCAGCGTGCCGATTTTTGGCAGCGCCTGCGCAATGCGTTCCAACATCGGCTGCGGATCAACACCGTCAAAGACTTCTTCGAAATCCAGGCGAATCAACTGCTGGTTGCGCGACAGCACACGCAGTTTGGTAATAGTAGGGTGCGTCGGGACGGAAACAAAATCGCACTTGACGTTCACATCGCTCAGTTTGGCGCTCAGCTCGCGTGCGGCATCATCGATGCCAGTCAGCCCGACCAGACGGGAGCTGGCACCCAGCGCCGCAATGTTCATGGCCACGTTGGCCGCACCGCCGGGACGTTCATCAATGGTATCGACTTTGACTACCGGTACAGGCGCTTCTGGCGAAATACGGCTGGTAGGACCGTACCAGTAGCGATCCAGCATCACGTCCCCTACCACCAGCACGCCAGCCTGACGAAAATCAGGTAATGAAACTTTCATGCACCTACTCCAAGATGTTTTTTGTCATACAGTTGGCCGCGATAATAGCACAGCCCCCGCAGCCCTTCGAAACAACATTCGTTGCCTACTGCGCCCCGGCACCCAGCCATTTCTCCCAGCTGGTTTTCACCTGTTGACGCTCGCTCAAAAAACTTTCAGCGCTTACACGCGCCGACTGTTCCTGCAACGCCAGATGATGCAACGCATCGCGCAGGGTAATGTACGCCAACGTCAAAGCCCGCGCTTCTTCCTCGTCCATCACGCCACACTGGGCCATCAATTCCAGAATGCGCACATTATCAGACCAGCGCGTCAGACGTGGCTCCTGTGCCGCATAACGCAGTACCAGATACTGCACGATAAATTCAATATCGGTGATACCACCCTCATCGGTTTTCAGATCAAACAGCGCGGGGTCTTTATTGGCCAAATGCTGACGCATCTTCTCACGCATTTCGCGCACTTCCGCACGCAGCGTCTCCTGCTCGCGTTCCTGACATAAAACCTGACGCCGTATCGCCTCAAACTGCGCCTGTACGCCACGCTCACCATAGACCATACGCGCGCGCACCAGCGCCTGATGCTCCCAGGTCCAGGCTTCATGCTGTTGATAATCGCCGAAAGCACCGACGGTGCTGACCAGCATTCCCGCCGCCCCAGATGGGCGCAGGCGGGCATCGACCTCGTACAGAATACCCGAGGAGGTACGCGTGCTGAACAGGTGCATCACACGCTGCGCCAGACGGAGATAGAACTGGCGGCCATCAATACTGCGCTCACCGTCGGTTACCACCTCATCCGGGCAGTCCAGCAGGAACACCAGATCGAGATCGGAGCTGTAGCCCAATTCCCAACCGCCCAACTTGCCATAACCAATCACCGCAAAACCGCGCCCTTCGCGCTGGTGCAAGTGCGTCGGTTGCCCATAACGCGCCACCATCTGCGTCCAGGCTTGCTGCACCACGGCAGCAATGATGGCTTCTGCCAGATAAGTTAAGTGATCACTCACTTTCATCACTGGCAGCACGCCCGCGATGTCGCCAGCGGCAATGCGCAACTGCTGAGCCTGTTTGAACTGCCGTACGGCTTCCAGTTGCTGCTCTTCGTCTTCCTCAGGCACACGCATCAGGTATTGGCGCAATTCATCGTGATAGGCTTCCGGCGCCAGCGGGTGGTAGAGCGTCGCCGGATCGAGCAGTTCATCCAGCAGCAGCGGATAACGCGCCAGCTGGCTTGCCACCATCGGTGAGGCAGCACACAGACGGACCAATTGAATCAACGCAGGGCGCGACTCCAGCAGCAGTTCCAGATAGGTGGTGCGCGTCACGACACCGAGCAACAACGGCGTCAGGCGCGGCAAAATAAGCTCAGCCTGCTGGTGAGCACACACTTCGGCCAGCAGCAGCGGCATAAGATGATCGAGCACGTCACGCCCGCGTGGGCCAATGGTACGTTTAACCAAATCATGACGAAAATCCGTAATGGCGCGCAGTAGCTCGTTACGTGCCCCTTCGCTGAGGTGAGGCATTAACGCCCCCATATCCACCTCATCGGGCGCGTCCAGCCATACGCTGTTGTAACCGCTGCACTCCGGCGCATCCTGCACGTCCTGTGCATCATCGCCAATCAGGTCATTAAACACCCGGCGCACCGCCAGCACATGGTTTTGTAAGGCATCATTTAACGTTTCCCAGCCATCAAACCCCATGCCCCACGCCAGACGCTGCTGATTCAGCGCTTCTTGAGGCAAAGTTTGCGTCTGCTCATCAGCAATCGCTTGCAACAGGTTTTCCAGCCGCCGTAAAAACAGATAGGCATTGCTCAGTTCGTCCACCTGCTGCGGCGAGAGCAGGCCCAGACTACCGGTGTGCTGCAACGTCGGCAGCAGTTCCCGGCCTTGCAACCCCGGCTCACGTCCACCGCGAATCAGTTGGAAAACCTGGGTGATAAACTCAATTTCGCGAATACCACCCTCGCCCAGCTTGATGTTGTTACGCAGATCGCGCCTCCGTACTTCGCGGGCAATCATGCTCTTCATGTTACGCAGCGATTGGATCACACTGAAATCGATATAGCTGCGGAACACAAACGGACGCAGCAGCGCGCGCAGTTCCTGACTGTAGGCATCTTCCATACCGCCCATCAAACGCGCTTTCACCATCGCGTAGCGTTCCCAATCGCGCCCCTGCTCCTGATAATACTCCTCCATCGCAGCAAAGCTGAGCACCAACGGACCGCTGTCGCCAAACGGGCGTAAACGCATATCGACACGGTAGACAAAACCGTCCACTGTCATCTGATCCAGCGCTTTGATCAGGCGCTGCCCCAGCCGGGTAAAGAATTGCGCATTATCCAATTCGCGCCGTCCCCCGCGCGTTTGACCGTTTTCCGGATAGACAAATATCAGGTCGACATCAGAGGAGAAGTTCAGTTCACCGCCCCCCAGCTTGCCCATGCCCAATATCAGCAGCGGCTGCGGCTCCCCTTGCGCATTACAGGGCATGCCCCACTCGCGGCAGCAGGCGTCATAGAGCCAGCCGCGCGCCGCCACAATCAATGTTTCAGCCAATTCGCTCAGTTGGCGCAGCGTTTGTGGCGTGGTACTGGTGGCGAGTGATTGCGACCAGGCAATACGTACCAGCATCCGGCGACGAAACTCACGCAGCACGCGCATCAGCGTCGCCTCATCGCTCACCGCCTCCAGCGCTTGTGCCAACCATTGCCCGTAATGCTGCCACTCCTCCGGCTGCGTCGGTTGCTGGTGCAATGCCTCCCACCAATCGGGATAGCGTGCCAGCGCCTCGCTGACAAAGTCACTGGAGGCCAGCACCGCCAGATCCTCTGGCGCGATGGATGCAGGGAGCGTCATGCTCTCCTGCAGGAGGGATAACACACGCTGCGCCTGCTCCGTCAGCAGCGGCGGCAACGCAGAGGAGAATGGCGAATTAGACATGGCAACTTCCTGATAATCCAGGCACTCCGGGAAACAATAATACGTTACACGCTGGCGCTGCTTAACCAGTACGGCGTTTGTTCCACCGCATGACGACGGGTATTTTCCAGCACGCTGTCCACGCCCGAAGCAGGAAGATGCTTGATACCGTGCTCTACCGTACGCCACTGCTCGATAAAGGATTCGACGGTGGTTTCCGTATAGGCGCTGGAGAGCAGCAGGAACGCATTGATGTTGCGTTGCAAACGCGCCAACTGCTGCTGGTAGTGCTCCGCATCCATCGGGTGACTAAATACGGAGCGCAATTCCGCCATAGCGCGATCCAGCATCACGTCACAAAAGCGTTTATACGAGCCCATTAGGCGCATACGGCTTTTGTTATCCATATGTTCACGCCGGCTGTTGTTAACCAACCATGAGGTGAACACTAACTTACTGTTCAGATAGTTGGAGTCATAACACACTTTCTCGGCATCTGTTTCACGTGCGACCTGCTCTTCCAGATGGGTGAGCGCCGCGCGGAACAGCGTGGTCACTTTGCGCGGTACCGCCCCCCCCCCCAGCACCAGCATTTCACGCATCAACGCACTGGCTTCCAGCAATTGTACGCGCGCCTTGCGTTCACCGCGAGCCCACAGCTCTTCATGATATTGCCAGTGGGCCAACGCATGCTCTAGCGCAGCGCCAATCGCATGATCGATGGTGCTCTTTGCAGGCAGCGTCAACATACGTAGCGCCCGACATTCGCGCGGCACCGCACCTTGAGCCAGATTATAACCGCGGGCCGCTTTGCTCAGGCTGCCCTGGCGCATTCCCCCCCACTCCGCCAGCTCTTGCGACAGCGCCAGCAAATCATCGGTTTGCCCGGCTTTCAATTCCATCTCCAATTCCAAAATGGGCTCACTCAATTCACCAGCGGTGACTTCCCCCTGATCGAAGGCAATCTCAATCAAACTTTGGTGATAAGCGATAACCCACTGCTCACGCTGAAAATGGGTGCTAAACAGTGGATGCAGTGCCTGCGCAAGTGCTTCAACATCGCATTCTGGCGGCCAGACATCTGCGGGCAGCAACCGTATATCCAGAGTGGCATTCGCCAGCGGCACATTGTATTCAGGATGCTGATGCAGCCCGCCGATCACCGTACCCGCGGTTTTCAGCGTCATTTCGTGCCGGCCGTTTTCACCGCGCACACGCAGCCCCATACCGAACTGACGCAGCGTGTTATCCGCCGTTTCATAATAGGTGTTGCTAAGCAGTCGCCCTTCCAGATGCTCGCTGTGGCCGTAGTCAGTTTGCCAGGCCGTCAGTTTGCGCGGCAGCGTAGCCGCCATGTCCGGATGCACAATAAACTTCAGTTCTATCTCTTCACTCATCATCATTTCAATCTAAAAAACATGACCCTGCGGGTCGGATGCTGACAACCATTCATCAGCGACGGAAAATACGGATACTTGCTATATTACACCACCTTACCCCTAACATCTGCGGCAGAAAAAACCTACCGGGCAGCAATGACAGGTAATGCGGCGTGGGTAATAGGAGTGTTCTCATTTCGGTTTACCCATTGCCTCGTCAGACTTATGTCTCTACTATCACCCAACCATTCGCGCAAAATGATGAAATTATGAAGAAATTAGGCCTCGTTTGTTTCACCTTTGTCTGCCTCACACTGAGTTGTGCGAGTCACGCAGAAGATAAACGCTACATCTCCGATGAGCTGTCGACCTATATTCATACCGGCCCTGGCACCCAGTACCGCATCATTGGCACGCTCAATGCCGGTGAGGAAGTCACCGTGCTCAGCGTGAATGAAAATGCCGGCTATGCCCAAATTCGCGATAGCAAAGATCGCACCAGTTGGCTGCCACTCAATCAACTGAGTCAAACGCCCAGCCTGCGCCTGCGTGTGCCGGAACTGGAAAAGCAGGTCTCCGACCTCACCGCGCGGTTAGGCAATATCGTTCAGGAATGGAACCAGCGTACTGCAGATATGCAGCAAAAAGTGTCTGCCAGCGACAATATCATCACCGCTCTGCGTAACGAAAATCAGGATTTAAAAAATCAGCTGATTGTCGCGCAAAAGAAGGTCGATACAGCCAATGTGCAACTGGATGACAAGCAACGGGAAATCATTTTGCAATGGTTCCTGTACGGCGGTGGCGTGGCGGGCATCGGTCTTCTGATCGGTTTGCTGCTACCGCACCCGATCCCTAGCAGAAAGAAAAATGATCGCTGGATGCGCTAAGGCGTAAGCCACAGCACAAATCACATTGGCTTGCGGCATAGATTGTGGCAGGCCGATGGGTATGTAACTATTAACCTTATGTTAACGTAGTGCTCCCATCATCCTCGGCGCAGACCGGGAACCTCTTGCAGAAGGCATGCGTTTGGCCTGTAAGAGATTCCCGCTTACACGGGAATGATCGGATGAGTAAAGCTAGGAGTTTGTATTGAAGAGTTATCTGGTTGGCGGCGCAGTGCGGGACGCCTTACTCGATCTCCCAGTGTTAGAACGTGACTGGGTGGTGGTTGGTGCCACACCGGGACAGATGTTGGCGCTTGGCTACCAGCAGGTCGGGCGGGATTTTCCCGTCTTTTTGCACCCGGAAAGCAAAGAAGAGTACGCGCTGGCGCGTACTGAACGCAAATCTGGTAACGGCTATACCGGCTTTATTTGCAATGCCGCACCCGATGTTACGCTAGAAGCGGATCTGCTGCGGCGCGATCTGACCATCAACGCCATCGCCCAAACCGCAGAGGGTGATTTGGTTGATCCCTATCACGGCCGTTACGATCTGCAACAGCGTCTGCTGCGCCATGTCTCTCCGGCTTTTCAGGAAGATCCGCTACGCGTACTGCGCGTGGCGAGCTTTGCCGCGCGTTTTGCCCATCTCGGTTTTCACATCGCGGAGGAAACGCTGGCGCTGATGCAATTTATGACGCGCGAGGGCGAGTTGGCTTTTCTTACGCCCGAACGGGTGTGGAAAGAGACGGAAAAGGCGCTGGCAACCCGCTCGCCTCACGTCTATTTTCAGGTGCTGCGCGACTGCGGTGCGCTGGCGGTATTGTTTCCCGAAATCGACAATCTGTATGGCGTACCGGCCCCGGCACAATGGCACCCGGAAATCGACAGCGGCGTTCATACCCTGATGACCCTGATGATTGCCGCTCGCCTCACCCCCGAGATCGATGTACGCTTTGCCACGCTCTGCCACGATGTGGGAAAAGCGCTGACGCCGCCCGCGCTCTGGCCACGTCACCACGGACACGGCCCGGCGGGGGTGAAACTGGTGGAGCAACTGTGCCAGCGCTTACGTGTACCTAATGCGCTGCGCGACCTGGCTAAGCTGGTAGCGGAATATCATGACCTGGCGCATACCGTAACGGTATTGCAGCCCAAAACGCTGATGAAGCTGTTTGATGCGCTGGACGTGTGGCGCAAGCCGGAACGGCTGGAGAAGTTGGTGCTCACCAGTGAAGCGGATGCCCGTGGCCGCACCGGTTTTGAAGAATCCCCCTATCCGCAAGGCGACTACCTGCGCGAGGCCTTCACCGTTGCCTGCGCCGTCACCAGTGGCGCAGTCGTGGCCGACGGTTTTCAGGGTATCGGCGTGCGCGATGAGCTGCACCGGCGACGTATTGCTGAGCTTACCGCGTGGAAAGCGCAGAAAATTCCCGCTTCGACCCCGTAAGTGGCTTATTTCGTGCTACAGACCGCAATATAGTTAAGCTGGTGCCGGTAGCGGCGGAAGGTGCGAAACAGCCGAAGGAAGGTTGCGCGGTTTTCCACCTTCAACGCGTTGCGCACAATCTTTGCCGCGCCGCCCCAACCTTCATCGTAAATCATGCCAGACGGCGTTATCAACGTCATCGCGCCCTGCGCGTTCTCCACCTGGCTGAAACCACTTTCAAGAAACAGGTTGCGCCACCCCGCCAGCGTTAACGGCTGGACGTTGACATTGATTGCCGCGCGCATCTGCGCCGTGACATCACCCGAGGCCTGCGGCAGCAGCATTATGTCATGGGTCAGCAACCGCCCTCCGGGTTTTAGCACGCGTAAATATTCCTGAATCAGCGGGCGCTTGGCTTTGTCGGCGTACATGCTGAGCATCGCTTCGTTAATCACCACGTCAAAGTGGTTATCAGGGAACGGTAATGCCAAGGCATTCGCTTCCATCACCGTCACACGCCCTTCGACGCCAGCAGCCAGAATGTTGTGCCGTGCTTGCTGTAATGCCGCCTTGTCCATATCCACCCCGACGATAGCGCACCCATAACGCTGCGCCATCTCAATGGCGGTGGTGCCCATATTACACGCCACTTCCAGAACACGCGTCGATGGCGTTAGCGCGCCCTGCTGCATCAACCACTCGGTGGCCGCACGTCCGCCGGGGCGCAGGCGCTTTTTACCTAACCTCGCCAGAAATTTATGTCCCTCCAGTTTCTCTGACATGCTTACGTCCTCCTCGCGATTAACCTGCTCAGGTGCTTGCTGAAAATAAGCAAATGATTATTATTTCCTTTTGATGTCAGACACTGTAGAACCCCGTGAGTGAGGCACCAATGACGTTTGTCAAAATACCCCTACCGACTGAGGAACATTGCGAGGCGCTGTTTTCCCATCAGTGGCTACGCAACGAGCCTGAAGCGGTGGTGATCGCCTTACTGCGCGCATGCTGTCGTATCCGCTTTCAGGCAGGGGAAGTTCTGCTTCGCGAAGGGGATAAGATGCGCTACTGTCCGCTGGTGGAACAGGGTGAACTACAGGCGTTTCGCCATACCTATCAGGGGGATGACAAGGTCTTCGGGCAGTTTGTACGCGGCGAATGCGTGGCGCTCGCCGCCGTGTTTATGGAGCACGGCCGCTTCCCGATGAACATTCGGGCACTCAGCGCAGGACAGGCAATATTGATTCCGCGAGAGACGCTGCATCAGTTTTGTCTGCAACGGCCGACGCTGGCGCTGCAACTGCTGGGCAACCTCAGCCAGAAGCTTTACACCACCATCAACCAGATCGACTGGCTGACCTCCAGTTCGGCGGGCGAACGGTTGGCGGATTACCTGCTGCGTCTACATCGCTCCCAGCAAGATACCCAGCCAAACGCGCAAGTTCGACTACCGCTCAATCGCGGACAGTTGGCAACACAGTTGGGTATTCGCGCAGAAACCTTGAGCCGCCTGATGGCGGAGTGGCAGCGGCAGGGTTACATCACCTGCCGCGCCAGTTACATCACGTGTATTAGTCGCGACTAGATCTGACACTGGACCTTGAAAGGTTGAGAGTTACCGGTTTTGATATGGGTGTCTAATCCTTAAACAAAACGCGAGGTAACTCTCATGCTTCATACTAACAATCCCATTATCAAACACAAAGC
>NZ_JAHWCO010000566.1:0-2335 GCF_020054415.1 Candidatus Symbiopectobacterium sp.
TCAGGTGGGTGAAGCCATGGCCATGGTCAAAGCGCTTAACCGGATCACGCTATTAGGAATGCCGAACAGTATTCGCATCACGTAACAATCGACCAGTATGGGGCGCAGTCGTTACAAGTTCTGATTTATTCAACAAAGCCGATGTTTTTCATCGATTATTTCCTTTTGCTAGGGTCCACGCGGACATCAATCACGCTGGTGTTGGCACTCAATGCAACGCAGCAAAAAAAACAGGCGTTTAACGTTACCAAATATCACGTAGTCGATATAACGCACTACATGATTTATCACCAGCAGTGAAACTCACTAATTGTTAACGCGATATTAGCTATAGTGCATGGAATGACGATTACTAGCGGAATAGGGAGGAAAAGTCCCTTTCCGGCGGCATTTCGGATTTGTCCGTGGTGAAAAAGGGCGAGAAGAAATCAAACAAAATAAGATTAACTTATTAATAAATAAAAAACCAGAGTTTTAAAAGCCTGAAGCTATGCCAGAATCCTTTTAAACGCCGGTTTTTTAACCGACTAAGCCGCAGTAGCCGAAAATTAGTGCTCTCGGGTTTTGAAGAAAGTGACGTCTGGGTAGCGTTCCTGCGTCAAATTCAGATTCACCATGGTCGGTGCCACATAAGCCAAGTTGTCGCCACCATCGAGCGCCAGATGCAATTCATTCTTGCTCTTGAACTCTTCAAATTTCTTCCCATCTGCACACTCAACCCAACGTGCGGTGGAGACGTTGACCGATTCATAGATTGCTTCCACGTTGTACTCTGACTTCAAGCGCGCCACCACCACGTCAAACTGCAACACGCCCACAGCCCCGACAATCAAATCGTTGTTGGCCAGTGTGCGGAACACCTGTACTGCCCCCTCTTCCGAGAGTTGCACCAACCCTTTGAGCAGTTGTTTCTGCTTTAACGGATCGCGCAGACGGATACGGCGGAACAGTTCCGGCGCAAAATTCGGGATACCGGTGAATTTCATCTCTTCACCTTGGGTAAAGGTATCACCAATCTGGATGGTGCCGTGGTTATGCAACCCAATGATATCGCCGGGGAATGCCTCTTCCACATGAGAACGGTCACCTGCCATAAAGGTCAGCGCATCGGAAATGACCACATCCTTGCCGGTACGCACCTGACGCAGCTTCATGCTCTTTTCATACTTGCCGGACACCACACGCATAAAGGCGACGCGGTCGCGGTGTTTCGGGTCCATGTTCGCCTGAATCTTGAACACGAAACCAGTGAATTTCTCTTCCTGCGCGGTAACGGTGCGGGTATCCGTATTGCGCGGCATCGGCGCAGGTGCCCAGGCGACCAGTCCATCCAGCATATGATCGACACCGAAGTTACCCAGCGCGGTGCCGAAGAACACCGGCGTCAACGCACCAGACAGGAAAGCCTCCAGCTCAAACTCATGAGAAGCGCCCTGCACCAGTTCCAGCTCTTCACGCAGCTGTGCGGCCAGATCTTCACCGACAGCTTTATCCAGATCCGGGTTATTCAACCCTTTGACTATACGCACTTCCTGGATCGTGTGGCCCTTACCGCTCTGATAAAGATAGGCTTCATCCTTGTACAGATGGTAAACGCCCTTGAACAGCTTGCCGCAACCAATCGGCCAGGTTATCGGCGCACAGTCGATTTTCAGCTCACTCTCGACCTCATCCAACACCTCCATCGGATCGCGGATATCGCGGTCAAGCTTGTTCATGAACGTCAGGATTGGCGTATCACGCAGACGCGTTACTTCCATCAGCTTGCTGGTACGATCTTCGACGCCTTTTGCCGCATCGATCACCATCAGGCAGCAGTCCACTGCCGTCAACGTGCGGTAGGTATCTTCAGAGAAGTCTTCGTGCCCCGGGGTATCCAGCAGATTGACCAGCGCCTCCCGATACGGGAACTGCATCACGGAAGTGGTGATGGAGATACCACGCTGCTTTTCCATCTCCATCCAGTCTGACTTAGCGTGCTGGCTCGAACCGCGCCCCTTCACCGTTCCGGCGGTCTGAATGGACTGTCCGAACAGCAGAACCTTCTCGGTAATGGTGGTTTTACCGGCATCGGGGTGAGAAATGATTGCAAATGTTCTTCTACGCTCTACTTCTGCGACATAAGAGAGATTTGTCATTACACTACCTTAAATATGTACAACCATATGTACAAAAGAAAAATTCATGCCACGGAGGCTTTGTTGAATAAATCAGAACTTGTAACGACTGCGCCCCATAGGTCGATTGTTACGTGATGCGAATACTGTTCGGCATTCCTAATAGCGTGATCCGGTTAAGCACTTTGACCATGGCCATGGCTTCACCCACCTGAGCA
>NZ_JAHWCO010000563.1:0-2184 GCF_020054415.1 Candidatus Symbiopectobacterium sp.
CAGCAGGCGATCAAACTGGTTGAGATAGTCAGGGGTTTTGAGATTTTTGGCCAGCTCGTTAGCCAGAGCCTGTAACTGTTTTTCGTCCATAAAGTAACCTGCTTTTGATGTTGGATTGAACATATCAAAATCAGGCAATTATACAATCTCGTGTACAGGCTCGGGCATCTTACATCAACTTTAGCCACTGTATTCCACATCCAAAAACCGGACATTTCACACTGCGATCAACATATTGAATACACGACCTGCCCTGGATGAAGATGGGCGTACTGCGCTGTGTGCCCGCGATGTCGGATTTGTGTTTCAGGCGTTTATGTTAGTGCCGACGCTGAATGCGCTGGAGAATGTGCAGTTGCCTGCACTGCTACGCGGTGAAAGTGATGCACAAAGCAGTGCGCAGGCAGAACAGTTGTTGCGTCAGTTGGGATTGGGTGAGCGCTTGCACCATTTTCCCGCGCAGCTATCCGGCGGTGAACAGCAGCGTGTCGCTATCGCGCGCGCCTTTAGTGGACGGCACAGAGTGCTGTTTGCGGATGAACCGACCGGCAATCTGAATCGCAAAACCGGTGAGCGCATCGTGGATCTGTTGTTTTCGCTTAATCGCGATTACGCCACCACGCTGATCCTGGTTACCCACGATGAGCAGTTGGCAGCACGTTGCGAACGGCGTTTGCGTCTGCTGGACGGCAAATTACAGGAGGTGGCATGATCTGGCGCTGGTTTTGGCGGGAGTGGTGATCTCCATCGCTGCTGATCGTATGGCTGGCGTTAACGCTGGCGGTGGCGTGCGTGCTGGCGTTGGGCAATATCAGCGATCGCATGTAGAAAGGGCTAAGCCAGCAGAGCCGTGATTTTCTGGCGGGCGATCGCGTGCTGCGTGCTGCGCGTCCGGTCGATGAGGATTGTCTGCAAACGCCACAGCAACAAGGGTTGACGGTCAGTCGGCAGGTGTCGTTCATGACCATGACCTATGCGGGCGAACAGGCCCAGTTGGTACGCTTCAAGGCGGCGGACTATCGCTACCCGCTCTATGGTCAGCTCCTGACGCGCCCGGAAGGGCTACACCCACTTACAGGCTCGGTATTGTTGGCTCCGCGACTGCTGGCATTACTGGGATTGAAGGTCGGGGATAATCTCGATGTCGGCGATATCACGCTGCGGATAGCCGGGGAACTGATTCAAGAGCCGGACGAAGGGTTTAACCCGTTTGATACTGCACCGCGCGTGTTGATGAGCAGCACCGATGTGAAAAAAACGGGGCGATACAGCAGGGCGGTCGCATTACCTGGCGCTATATGTTTGCCGATGATGCACAGCGTATCACACTGTTCAGCGATTTTATCAAACCGCTGCTGAAACCGGATCAGCGCTGGTACGGCATGGAAGACAGCGATGGGGCATTAAGTAAATCCCTGCAACGTTCGCAGCAATTTTTACTGCTGTCGGCGCTGTTGACGCTGTTGTTATACGTTGCGGCGGTGCCCGTTGCCATGGGGTACTATTGCCGCAGCCGCTATGATTTGGTGGCGGTACTCAAAACGCTGGGTGCGGACAAACGCGCACTGCGGCGTTTGATTGTCGGGCAATGGGTATCGGTACTGGCATTGGCTGGCGTATGCGGCAGCCTAGTGGGGTTTGGGTTTGAAGCAATACTCACACGTTTGTTAGCACCGGTGCTGCCCACTGCGTTGCCTGCGGCGGTGCTATGGCCGTGGGTATGGGTATTGGGATCGCTGGTTGTGATGTCGCTGCTGGTGGGGCTACGTCCTTACCGCCTGCTGTTGGCAACCCAGCCGCTGCGGGTGCTGCGTCAAGATATCACGGCGAATGTCTGGCCATTGCGTTACTATCTGCCCGCCGTAGCGCTGATTGTGGTGGCCTGCTTGGCGCTACTATCTGGCTGCGGAATGTTGCTGTGGGTGTTGCTTGGCGGTACAGCTGTGCTGGCGCTGTTGCTGGGCATTGTCGGATGGGGCGGGCTGTTGCTGTTGCGCCAGCCGTGGTCCACCCTGAGCCAACTTGCGGCGTTTTCTCTTTCGTTTAGGCTTTGTTGAATAAATAGAACTTTTGGGTAATCATCGGAGCAGATCACCACAGTTGTTTCAAAATCAGGTCTCCATGGCAAAACAAAATTTTAAAATCACCAACTGGCCCTCTTATAACAAGGCCCTCAAGCAGCGC
>NZ_JAHWCO010000643.1:0-3714 GCF_020054415.1 Candidatus Symbiopectobacterium sp.
CAGCAGGCGATCAAACTGGTTGAGATAGTCAGGGGTTTTGAGATTTTTGGCCAGCTCGTTAGCCAGAGCCTGTAACTGTTTTTCGTCCATAAAGTAACCTGCTTTTGATGTTGGATTGAACATATCAAAATCAGGCAATTACACAATCTCGTGTACAGGCTCTTGCGCACCATGTGCACGATGCACAACTGGATTCGGGAGCCTGTACACTAATTTTTCGCATTGAATGCATCCGGTGTTTTACTTCCCCCCGAAGAAAATTTATCTTATTCCCACTTTTTGTTCGTGAGTTGCACGTGTAGCGTCACTATGCTGCACTAGCCTTGCCCACGATCTGTTTTTTTAGTTTCATTCCAGGACAATTATGAGCAAGAGCACCGCTGAGATCCGTCAAGCGTTTCTCGATTTTTTCCAGAGTAAAGGACACCAGATCGTTTCCAGTAGTTCATTGGTGCCGAATAACGATCCGACATTGCTGTTTACCAACGCGGGAATGAACCAGTTCAAGGATGTTTTCCTGGGGCTGGACAAGCGCAACTATGTGTGTGCTACCACGTCACAGCGCTGCGTGCGTGCAGGCGGTAAGCATAACGATTTAGATAACGTCGGGTACACCGCGCGTCACCACACCTTCTTTGAAATGCTGGGTAATTTCAGCTTTGGTGACTACTTCAAGCGTGATGCCATCCAATATGCATGGGAACTGCTGACTGGTGCGCAATGGTTTAACCTGCCTAAAGAGAAATTATGGGTAACGGTATATGCCACCGACGATGAAGCCTATGACATCTGGACAAACGAAGTCGGTGTACCCGCCGAGCGCATTATCCGTATTGGTGACAACAAGGGCGGTCAATACGCATCTGACAACTTCTGGCAGATGGGTGATACTGGCCCATGTGGTCCGTGTTCGGAAATTTTTTACGATCATGGCGACCATATCCAGGGCGGTCATCCGGGAAGCCCGGATGAAGATGGCGATCGCTATATCGAGATCTGGAACCTGGTATTTATGCAGTTCAACCGTCAGGCGGATGGCACCATGGTTCCGTTGCCTAAACCGTCTGTTGATACCGGGATGGGGCTGGAGCGTGTTACTACGGTATTGCAACACGTCAATTCCAACTACGAGATCGATGTCTTTACCACATTGATCCAAGAAGCGGCGCGCATTATTGGCACTCAGGATTTGAGCAACAAGTCCTTGCGCGTTATCGCTGACCATATCCGCTCCTGCGCATTCCTGATCGCTGATGGCGTCATGCCATCCAACGAAAACCGTGGTTATGTTCTGCGCCGTATTATTCGTCGCGCGGTGCGTCACGGTAATTTCCTCGGTGCCAAAGAGGCCTTCTTCTATAAATTGGTTGCGCCATTGATTCAGGTCATGGGGGCGGCGGCTGATGAATTGAAACAGCAGCAAGCGGTGGTTGAACAGGCGCTGAAAGCGGAAGAAGAGCAGTTTGCCCGCACGTTGGAACGCGGCCTTAGCCTGCTGGATGAAGAGATCAAAAACCTGAAAGGGAACGTACTGGACGGTGAGACGGCGTTCCGGCTGTATGACACTTACGGCTTCCCGTTCGATTTAACGGAAGACGTGTGCCGTGAGCACGATCTTACGGTGGATAAGGACGACTTTGAGCGTGCGATGGAAGCACAACGCCAGCGCGCACGTGAAACCAGTGGGTTCGGCATCGATTATAACACCCTGATTCGTGTTGATGTGGCCACGCCATTTACGGGATACGACAAGACACAGCAGCAGGTTACGGTTATTGCACTCTACCAAGACGGACAGGCGGTCGAAGCGATCAATGCCGGTGAAGAGGGCGTGGCTATCCTCAATGAAACACCGTTCTATGGGGAATCGGGCGGTCAGGTCGGCGATACCGGGACGCTGCATAATGCCAACGTGTGCTTTACCGTTGGGAATACCCAAAAGTTTGGTCAGGCAATTGGTCACCTAGGGTCTCTGACTCAGGGTACGCTGCGCGTCAATGATACGGTGAATGCTGATGTAGATAGTGAGCGTCGCGATCGTATTCGTCTTAACCACTCTGCCACTCATTTGCTGCATGCCGCGCTGCGCCAGGTACTGGGCGAGCACGTTGCCCAGAAAGGCTCGTTGGTTAACGATAACTACCTGCGGTTTGACTTCTCGCAGCCGGAAGCCATGACGGCAGAGCAAATCCGTCAGGTGGAAGATATTGTCAACGCGCAGATTCGTCGTAACCACGACGTTGACACTAGTGTGATGGCGCTGTCGGATGCAAAAGCCAAAGGTGCAATGGCCCTGTTCGGCGAGAAATATGAAGATCATGTGCGTGTATTGACCATGGGCGATTTCTCCATTGAGCTGTGTGGTGGTACGCACACCAAACGTACCGGGGATATCGGTTTGTTCCAGATTGTCTCCGAATCAGGGACGGCGGCGGGTATTCGACGCATTGAAGCCGTAACGGGCAGTGGGGCACTGGCGGCGCTGCATCGTCAAAGTGACGTATTACAGGATGTGACCCAACTGGTCAAAGGAGATAGCCATAACGTGGAGGAAAAAGTGCGTTCCCTGCTGGATCGTACTCGTCAGTTGGAAAAAGAGCTGCAACAGTTGAAAGAACAGCAGGCAGCCCAGGAAAGTGCCTCGCTCTCCTCGAAGGCGAAAACGATCAAGGGTGCGAAACTGTTGGTAACACAGTTGGATAACACCGACCCGAAATTATTGCGTACTATGGTGGACGATCTGAAGAACCAGCTCGGTTCAGCCATCATTGTGCTGGCAACCGTCTCAGAAGATAAAGTCAGCTTGATTTCCGGTATCACGAAGGATTTGACCGACCGTGTTAAAGCCGGTGAATTGATTGGCTTTATCGCTCAGCAGGTCGGTGGTAAAGGGGGGGGACGTCCTGATATGGCACAAGCCGGTGGGAACAACCCAGCCGCTTTACCTTCGGCACTATCTAGCGTTGAAACATGGGTAACGGATAGGCTATAACTATAAATAGTGTATTATCTCAACGAAACGCCAAAATATTTATTTTGGCGTTTTCCCCTTAGGCCAAGGACGTGCGCTGGGGGGAAATATCGGTCTGCCGAGCTTGTGTTGGTAAGCGGAGCATGCCATAGCCCTTTGTTGTGATAACAAATGTCGTGATAAAACAGCGAAAACGGCTGACATCGACTAAACTAAAAGTAACGATACACTGGAGTAAGATGGCGGAGTGCGTTTCCCCATTTAGGTTTATGTTTTCACGGCGCATGATGGATAATGGCGGGGAGACAAAGAGACCCGACTCTTTATAATCTTTCAAGGAGCAAAGAATGCTTATTTTGACTCGTCGAGTTGGCGAAACCCTCATGATTGGCGATGAGGTGACGGTTACCGTGCTAGGGGTAAAGGGCAACCAGGTTCGTATTGGTGTTAATGCGCCGAAAGAAGTTTCTGTTCACCGCGAAGAGATTTACCAGCGGATCCAAGCGGAAAAGTCGCAACCGACGTCCTACTGATTTACCGAGCGTCTCGCCTCTCAGGAGGGACGCGTTCGTTTTAGCTTCCCTGAATATCCTCCCATGACGTTTTAGGCTGTGTCCCTTAATTGCCTGAGTTATAGTAACCGTATGTTTCCACAGTATATTGAACTATGGCTCGCTACGACCTTCCCGATGAAGCATGGATGATCATCCAGTCTTTACTGCCTGCTGAACCAGCAATACCAC
>NZ_JAHWCO010000716.1:0-4271 GCF_020054415.1 Candidatus Symbiopectobacterium sp.
GCTTTGTGTTTGATAATGGGATTGTTAGTATGAAGCATGAGAGTTACCTCGCGTTTTGTTTAAGGATTAGACACCCATATCAAAACCGGTAACTCTCAACCTTTCAAGGTCCAGTGTCAGATCTAGTCGCGACTAATACAATTGAAGTCTGTTCCCCCTGCGGTATCGTTTTCCGATATTGTTTCCACATCACCTCTTAATATAGGCGTGTTCAGCCGCTCCCCGCTGGGTTACAGATGTGTCTGGGTACTCGTCGGCTATGATCAGATGGCGCTTAAAGCATTTCAGGCTGCCCATTATGGTCTTATTTCCCGCAGCCAGCGTGATGAATTACTGAGTCATGGTGCCCACCTCATTCGTAAAGTATATGGCGTTTTGCGACTGTACCGGACCGTCAAAGTCAGTCGTTCTGACATTGCAGCCCAAACGCATGCCTCTCTTCAGGCCAAAGAAAAGCTGGGATCACCCGATCCTGAAATCTTTTCTGGTAAGAAGCGTTCTTCTTTTTCTCCTCCTTTACGAAAACCCCTGCCAGAGGAAAAATAATATGAGCCGCTTATTGTTTCTTCCTGCCGCCTTCTTTTTATTAAGTGGGTGCGCAACAACGGACTGGGCTGCGATTAATAAACAGGTCAGTGACACAGCCGCAAACCTGACCAGAACTCTGGGTGGCAGCAGTGCTGAAAGTGGCGGCATGCCGCTGATGAGTCCGGCAGGGCAACAGGCCATGCAGTCCGTCGACAAAACGTTCTCCGTGCCGGTCGATGTGGATACTGCGGCGGCCCGCCTGAAACGACATTACAAATTTATCTCCACGCAGGAGCTTGAGGCACTGCGGCAGTCCTCTAATGACGGGGACTGGAAAGCAGCGGCTGAGGATGATGCGCATCCCGTCTGGGATGCCATGCCGGGCAGCTACTATAAAATGGGGTCTGACTGGAACGGGCGTGATCACCGGGATATCGAAATCGAGAAAAATGGGTCTGGCAGCAGGCTCTATGTCGTCTATCGCTCCCCGTCATCACAGCGTCTGGCCGGTTCCGGCGTCAAAAAGCTGATGAATGATGTCCGCGCTGTGGCTGCGGGCGAAAAGCGCTGATGCGGGAGGCACTATATGCAACTCTTTCTGTGTGAAAAACCCTCCTAGGCAAAGGATATCGCCCGCGTGCTCGGCATCAGCAAGCGGGAGCAGGGCTTTATCAGCGGGGATGATACCGTGGTGACCTGGGCGATAGGTCATCTGCTCGAAACGGCCAGCCCTGAAGCCTATGGTGAGCAGTATGGCCGGCCGTGGTGTGCCGATGTTCTGCCAGTGCTGCCTGAGGCCTGGAAAATGGTCGTCAAGGAGCAGACAAAATCGCAGTTCACCGTTATCAGTAAGCTCCTTAAAAAGGCATCTGAGGTGGTCATCGCCACCGATGCCGACCGCGAGGGAGAAGTTATCGCGCGTGAGCTGCTTGAATACTGCGGTTACAGTGGCGCAGTACGCCGGCTCTGGTTATCAGCCCTGGATGAGGCCAGTGTGAAGGAAGCACTGAGCAGTATTCTTCCGGGAGAAAAAACAGCCCTGCTGTATGATGCCGGCAAGGGCCGGAGCCAGGCTGACTGGCTCATCTGCATGAACCTGACCCGTTTCTATACCCTCAAGGCCCGTGACTCAGGGGTGTCAGAAGTGCTGTCCGTCGGGCGGGTACAGACCCCGACGCTTGCCATGGTGGTAAACCGGGATAATGAAATCACGTCTTTCGTGCCAAAGCCCTGGTGGCAGGTACATGCGCTTATTGAAAAAGAGGGCGTCCGGTTCCGGGCGGGCTGGGTGCCTGTTGAGCAGTACTGTGACGAGGAAAAGCGTTGCATCAATCCCCAGGCCGCCCGGGCGGTGGGACAGCTGTGTCAGCAGCAGGGCAGGGCCACGGTTCTTGAGGTAACACAGAAGCGGGAGAAAACGGCGGCACCCCTCTGTTTTGACCTGGGCACTCTTCAGCAGGTCTGTTCCCGAAAATTCGGCATGGGCGCAAATGATGTGCTCGCTATTGCCCAGTCACTTTACGAAACCCACAAAGCGACTACCTATCCCCGGACAGACTGCGGTTTCCTGCCGACATCGATGCAAAAAGAAATACCCGACGTTCTGGCGGCAGTGGCAAAATCCGATCCCGCTGTGGCCCCGGTACTGAATCAGCTGGACAGACAGTTTGTCTCGCGTGTCTGGAATGACAAGAAAATCACCGCGCACCATGCCATCATTCCCACCCGACAGGCATTTGATTTGTCGCGCCTCAGCGCCGATGAGCTGAAGGTTTACCAGCTGATTCGCCAGCATTATTTCGCCCAGTTCCTTCCGCTGCAGGAATCTGACGTGACGGAGGCGTCTTTCAATATCGGTGGCCAGCTGTTCCGTACACGCGGGAAAGTCGGTGTGGTGACGGGCTGGAAGTCATTGTTCCAGGCTGAAAAAGATGACGATGAAGAGGACGCCGACGGTGACAGTATGGCGCTGCCGGCGCTGGCAAAAGGGGATATCTGCGCTGTCACCGGTGCTGAGGTTAAGGATATGAAAACCAGTCCGCCCAAGCCATTCACGGAGGGGACGCTGATTGCTGCCATGAAGAACGCGGCAAGTTTTGTCAGTGACCCGAAGCTGAAGAAAGTACTGCGTGATAACGCCGGTCTGGGCACAGAGGCGACGCGAGCGGGCGTGCTGGAAACCCTCTTCAAACGCCACTATCTGGAGAAAAAAGGGAAGCACATCCACTCAACGCAGATGGCCCGGGAGCTGATTGCGGCGCTGCCGGAAACGCTGACGAGCCCGGGGATGACGGCATTATGGGAGCAGGCACTGGATGATATTTCTCAGGGGAAAATGTCGCTTGATGTCTTTATGCAAAAGCAGCTGCAGTGGACCCGTCACCTTGTCGAAAAAGGCCGCCAGGACAGTGTGAAAATTACTGCTCCCGTCACGCCCCCCTGCCCGCTGTGCAAGGGACCCACGCGTAAACGTAAGGGTAAAAAAGGGGATTTCTGGAGTTGTGTGCGTTACCCAGACTGCAAGGGTATTATTAACACCAACGGGAAAAAGACCACAAAGCGTAAAAAAGCAGCAACAGGTACAAAAACCGAATCATCAACTCCGTGAAGAGTTATTTCACTGTACAACACCGGGTCGGGTTCTGCTAATGTGACTACGCTTCGATATGTACTCCCTTGCCGGAGGCAGCCAGATTAACTTTAACGGGATTGATCTGGCAACCGGCACGACAGTTTGCCATCGCACATCTGGCAGGAACTGTAAGACGCATGCGCTCCGTGAAAATCGCGTCGGGAACGGATCCCCGGAGTAGTGAGATACTTTAAGGTCTGGTACAGCCCCCACGGCGTTGCTTATGCAGCGCCGTTTTCATTTGCTTGTCTTATATACCGGTTGACACAAGGCTTGTTTGGTTTAAAAATCAACAGTGCTTACCGCTGTTTTTTTACAGCCAGCCAAAGTTTCAGCAGTCTGAGAGAAACGCCTCCGGGTGACCGGAAAATCCTCGTAGCCTGAGAGAGGATACCTTCGGGTGGTAAATTCGTTTAACCTCTGGAAACGGATGTCACTGCACAGTGACTGAGGTCCTTTCAACATATCAGACTCTCAGGATTCAGCTGATCCTGACCCCCGACGGGAAACCACTCCCGTCAGGGCAGATGGTTTCTCCGTCGTACCTTTTTTTACCTCCATGGAGAAAACATCATGTCTGCAAACAATACTTCTGCATCTGCAAAATCTGAGTACTTCAACTTGACTATCAAAGGCATCGGGTATCTCAGCAACATCCGCCAGGTTAACCATCAGAATGGCTCGTTCCTCAGCTGCGTAATCAATGCTCTGAGTGGTCCGACTGATAATCCGGCCTACGTCCGTTTTGACATTTCTGTCGCAGGTAAAGAGGCTACCAGCCTTATCGCCCGTTGCCAGAAAGCTGTCGATGAAGACAAGAAAGTCCTGCTGGGCTTTAACCTGAGTAATCCGTCCACGGACATATTTACGCTGAACAAGGGCGAGCATGCCGGCGAACAGCGTGTCAGTCTGAAAGCCCGCCTGATAAAGGTGGACTGGATCAAAATAGGCCAGGACATGGTCTACAAGAGGCTTTGTTGAATAAATAGATTTTATGCTGGCAGCCCAGCGAAACGACGGATCCTCGCAACGTAAAATCATGCAGTTAGGCATCATGAGAAAAGTGTACACCTGAGATGACAAGCATTTTCAACCAAAACTGGCATGGAAA
>NZ_JAHWCO010000393.1:0-1524 GCF_020054415.1 Candidatus Symbiopectobacterium sp.
CAGGTGGGTGAAGCCATGGCCATGGTCAAAGCGCTTAACCGGATCACGCTATTAGGAATGCCGAACAGTATTCGCATCACGTAACAATCGACCAGTATGGGGCGCAGTCGTTACAAGTTCTGATTTATTCAACAAAGCCTGGG
Organism: Candidatus Symbiopectobacterium sp.; assembly: GCF_020054415.1. Lineage (NCBI taxonomy): Bacteria > Pseudomonadati > Pseudomonadota > Gammaproteobacteria > Enterobacterales > Enterobacteriaceae > Symbiopectobacterium > Candidatus Symbiopectobacterium sp. Next base: position 144 of record NZ_JAHWCO010000393.1, read on the forward strand.
GAATGGCGGGATCATTGTGGTCAATACCTTGCTCAGCGGGGATGCATCCCCCACTGATCGCCTGATCATTGATGGCTGCAACGCCTCGGGCCATACATCACTTCTGGTAAAAACAGGTAATAGCTTGGGAGGGCTCACCAACAAAGGCGTTGCCTTGGTACAAACTGAAAATGGCGGTGCGACCAGTGCTGACGCTTTTCAACTTGACCCCAACTCCGACGGGTACAACAGTACAGGGATATTGAAAGTTGGTGCATATAATTACAGTTTAAAACGCGGAGGCGATGGTGGAGAGGCGCAAGATTGGTATTTGGTTTCGCTACTTTCACCTGTGGTTGGCCCATACCTGCAAGAACGCCAATCGTCAATGACGATGCATAAACATACTCTGCGTGACAGACAGTGGCAGGTGCCGGGGCAAGAAGATTCGTATACCTGTCTACGCATGGAGGGCTCAATGGTTCAACACGATGGTGTTGATAACCAGGAAACAGAAGACAGGCGCTGGGTGCTACACGGAGGGAGTGACATCGCACGTTTCAGTGACGGGCACGACGGCAGCATTCGGGTTGTGCTGATGGCTCAATACGGCACTAGTTCCGGCAACAGTGAGGATGAGGTCTCACGTTCATCCCACAGCGTTAAAGGCTACAGCGCAGGAATCTATAGCACCTGGTTTGGCCACCAGGATCCGCAAACCGGCACCTATATTGATACCTGGTTGATGCATGGGCGATTTGACAACGACGTGACAGGCCAGGGGCAACGTACCGAGAGTTATCGCTCGCACAACACGACAATGTCCATTGAGAGCGGATATAAACTCAAGATAACTGAATCACCCACGGCACGGTATTACCTAGAGCCACAGGCTCAGATCATTTACTCCCTGTATCGCGCAAAAGATCACACAACGGCCAGCGGCTCAGTAGCATCTGATATGTCTGATAACAGCGCCACCACACGGTTGGGGGTCCGGCTTTATGAAGACAGACTGGACCGAAATGGCCAAACGTTGATGCAGGAGTTCATTGAAGCCAACTGGTGGCATGTGCCATCATCACAAACAATGCGCATGGATGACACGACAGTACGGGAACCAATGCCTGCCGATCGGGCTGAATTCAAATTTGGCGTGAAAGGCACGGTGATGCCGAACCTGAGTGTAACGGGTGCAGTCGGCGTAGATACCAATATGTCGTCTTATAAGGCTGGACGAGTTTCACTCGGCGTGAATTACTTGTATTAGTCGCGACTAGATCTGACACTGGACCTTGAAAGGTTGAGAGTTACCGGTTTTGATATGGGTGTCTAATCCTTAAACAAAACGCGAGGTAACTCTCATGCTTCATACTAACAATCCCATTATCAAACACAAAGC
>NZ_JAHWCO010000135.1:0-7184 GCF_020054415.1 Candidatus Symbiopectobacterium sp.
CTCGACTTGCATGTGTTAGGCCTGCCGCCAGTGTTCAATCTGAGCCATGATCAAACTCTTCAATTTAAAGTCTGATTTGCTTCTACTCGAGAAGCGATGCTCAAAGAATTATTACTGTTAGTTCGTAATGAATTAACTGATATTCACTCTTCAATACTTTTATTTTTTTAAGCACGAAGGCTTTACGATAAAGTCCTGTGAGTGCCCACACAGATTGTCTGATTAATTGTTAAAGAGCGTTGCGACGCGGCTTGCAGCCTGCTGTCGCGAGGCGGCGTATGCTACGCTTTCCTCTTTAAGAGTCAACGATTATTTTCATTTGAAAGTGAATCGTTTTTCTCTTGCTGACCTCGCCTTGAATCGCTTCGTGTCGTGTCAACGGAGGCGCATTGTAGGGATCCCAATAATTTGCACAACCCCTTTTTTCATCTTTTTTCCGTTTGTTCAAATTCCGCCCGATAAGCCCGATTTTACTCATTTACGCTGTTTGATAACGCGCGGCAAATCTGCCAGACTATCAATCACAATATCAGCCAGCGCTTCTCCTTGCTCGGTAATCGGCTTGCCGGTACGCACCAGCACTTTTGTCCCGACACCCGCCGCAATGGCAGCCTGCATGTCTTCTTCTTTATCACCGACCATATAAGAAGCGGCCATATCAATATTGAGGAAGCTCTGCGCTGAGAGAAACATGCCCGGCTTGGGTTTACGGCAGTCACACTCCTGACGATATTCCCCTTGCCCCTGCTCTGCGTGGTGGGGACAGAAATAGATGCCGTCCAAATCGACTCCGCGATCGGCCAGCGACCAATCCATCCACTCGGTCAGGTGCATGAAATCGTCTTCACTGAACACGCCGCGCGCAATACCGGATTGGTTAGTCACCAGCACCAGCGCAAATCCTTTCTTCTTTAGTTCACTCATCGCGTCGATAACGCCATCAATAAACTCAAACTGATCGATCTCATGAACGTAACCATGATCGACATTAATCGTGCCGTCGCGATCGAGAAAAACGGCTGGAACCGGTTGTGCCACTGCTATGTGCTCCTGATGGCGTTATTTGCGCGTTAGTATCGCATGTTTTTGTACTTTGAGAGAATGCTTAATAACGACAAAGTAAATTGACTTAGACGTCTAGACACCCTAACATCCGTACAATATTCTGCATACAGCAGACGTTGATCTATCCCGCGATAGGCACTTACGATAAATAAAGATGATTAAACTTTCTAACATTACAAAAATTTTCCAGCAGAAAGGCCGGACCATCACAGCACTGGGCAATGTCAGTCTGTATGTCCCTGCTGGGCAGATCTATGGTGTTATCGGTGCATCCGGCGCAGGTAAAAGTACGTTGATCCGCTGTGTAAATCTGCTGGAGCGCCCGACACACGGAGAGGTATTGGTTGGTGACCAGGATTTGATGGCGCTGTCCGAAGCGCAGTTAACCAAAGCACGCCGCAAGATTAGCATGATCTTCCAGCACTTTAATCTTTTGGCGTCTCGTACCGTGTTTGGTAACGTGGCCCTGCCTCTTGAGCTGGACACCACGCCAAAAAACGAAATTACCCGCCGCGTCAACGAACTGCTCGAACTGGTGGGGCTATCGGACAAGCACGATGCTTACCCGGCAAATCTGTCCGGCGGGCAAAAGCAGCGCGTTGCGATTGCTCGCGCGCTGGCCAGCAATCCCAAGGTACTGCTGTGTGACGAGGCAACCAGTGCGCTCGATCCGGCCACTACGCGCTCCATTCTCGAATTGCTCAAAGACATTAATCGCCGTTTAGGGATAACCATCCTGTTGATCACCCATGAAATGGATGTGGTAAAACGCATCTGCGATCAGGTAGCAGTGATCAGTGGCGGTCAATTGATTGAGCAGGACACGGTCAGTGAAGTGTTCTCTCACCCTAAAACACCTCTGGCACAAACCTTTATCCAGTCTACGCTACATTTGGATATCCCCGAGGATTACCAATCCCGTCTTATCGCCGCACCGCACAACGACCAGAACACCCCGCTGCTACGGCTGGAATTTACCGGTCAATCCTTCGATGCGCCGTTACTTTCAACGATCGCGCGCCGCTTTAACGTCAATAACAATATCATCAGTGCGCAGATGGATTACGCAGGTGGCGTCAAATTTGGCATCATGTTGGCCGAGATGCACGGCGAAGAACAGGACACGGTGGCCGCCATCGCGTTTTTACAGGAACACCATGTGAAAGTTGAGGTGCTGGGCTATGTCTGAAGCAATGATGTTGTTGATGGCGAAAGGCGTTTGGGAAACTGTTGTGATGACGTTTGTTTCTGGCTTCTTTGGCTTTGTGCTGGGATTGCCGGTTGGCGTAATGCTTTATATTACCCGTCCAGGTCAGATCGTTGCCAACCCGCCGCTGTATCGCACACTGTCAGCGTTGGTGAATATTTTCCGTTCTATTCCATTCATTATTTTGCTGGTGTGGATGATTCCGTTCACACGCGCCATCGTCGGCACCTCTATCGGGTTGAAGGCAGCCATTGTGCCATTGACCGTAGGCGCAGCGCCGTTTATCGCGCGTATGGTAGAAAACGCCCTGCTGGAAATCTCCAGCGGATTGATCGAGGCCGCGCGCGCTATGGGAGCCACGCCGTTACAAATTATTCGTAAGATTCTGCTGCCAGAAGCACTTCCCAGTCTGATCAATGCCGCCACCATCACACTTATCACCCTGGTAGGCTATTCTGCAATGGGGGGTGCAGTCGGTGCCGGTGGGTTAGGTCAAATTGGTTATCAGTATGGATACATTGGTTATAACGCCACAGTCATGAATACGGTATTAATATTACTGGTTGTTCTGGTCTACCTGATCCAATTCGTAGGCGATCGCACGGTACGGGCAGTGACTCATAAATAAGTTTTACTACACGTCGGACTATGCCGCTGTCGGCAAGCCGCAAAACGTTAAATATGAAGAGGTTAAGGAAATGACAATTAAATTTAAAACCGTCGCCGCACTGGGTACGCTACTGGGTGCACTGGCGCTGACAGGCTGCGGACAAGAAGAAAAAGACCCAAACCACATCAAAGTCGGTGTTATTGTGGGTGCTGAGCAACAAGTTGCTAAAGTTGCAAAGAAAGTGGCTAAAGACAAATATGGCCTGACCGTGGAACTGGTGTCCTTTAACGATTATGTGCTGCCGAACGAAGCGCTGAGCAAAGGGGATATCGACCTGAATGCCTTCCAGCACAAACCTTATCTGGACCAACAGATCAAAGACCGTGGCTACAAACTGGTTGCTGTCGGCAATAGCTTTGTCTACCCGATCGCTGGCTACTCTAAAAAAATTAAATCATTAGACGAGCTGCAAAACGGTGCGCAAATTGCGCTGCCTAACGATCCGACCAACCTGGGTCGCTCTCTGCTGCTGCTGCAAAAACAGGGTCTGGTCAAACTGAAAGATAACGTTGGCCTGCTGCCGACCGTGCTGGACGTGGTTGAAAACCCGAAAAACCTGAAACTGGTCGAATTGGAAGCACCGCAACTGCCACGCTCTCTGGATGACGATAAAATCGCACTGGCTATCATCAACACCACCTATGCCAGCCAGATTAACCTGACACCGACCAAAGACGGTCTGTTCGTGGAAGAGAAAGACTCTCCGTACGTAAACCTGATTGTGTCACGTGAAGACAACAAAGACGCGTCCAATGTGAAGAAATTTGTTCAGGCTTACCAGTCAGACGAAGTTTATGAAGCGGCCAACAAGATTTTCAACGGCGGCGCGTTGAAAGGCTGGTAATATCACCCGATACGCGAGTGACAATTATTTCAAGACGGGCCTAGGTGCCCGTCTTGTTATTTGTGTCGTAGCTTGCTTCAATAAGCGCACTTCAAAAGAAGAATAGTAGAGAGGAAATGCTATGCGTGCTATACTGCTCGTGTTTTTAGGGCTGTCATTAACAGGATGTTCCCTGCTGCAACCCAAAACTGCACCCACACCGCAACCAGTTATCGAACCTGCTGTCGAAGCGCCGGCCAAAGCGAAACAGGCTCCGCGTCCGGCAACCGCCGTGTTGTATAACAATGCGGAAGAGTTGGTGGGTAAACCGTTCCGCGATATGGGCGAAGTGTCCGGCTCTGTGTGCCAGGCTAGCATGCAAGATACCCCCGCGATGGTTGCAAATGCCCGCCGCCGTCTGCAAACGCGTGCAACAGCGATGCGCGCCAATGCGGTTCTGGTGCACAACTGTCAGGTCGTCAGTGGCGTTGCAGGCTGCTATCGGCAGGCCATTTGCGAAGGCACTGCACTGAAGATTTCTTCTCAATAAAGCCGGGCAATGACCACCTATCATTTCGATCAGATTGGCGTTATCCGTTCGCCTTATAAAGAAAAATTCGCCGTGCCACGGCAACCAGGCCTGATTGAAGATGGCGACGGAGAACTGCATCTTCTGCCACCTTACCACCAGCCAGAAGCGGTGCGTGGGCTGGACGCGTTCAGTCATATTTGGGTGTTATTTGTTTTTCACCACACCATGGAACAGGGCTGGCGACCAACGGTGCGCCCTCCCCGTTTGGGCGGCAATGCGCGTATGGGGGTTTTCGCCACACGTTCCACGTTTCGTCCGAATCCCATCGGTATGTCGTTGGTCCAACTGAAAGGGATAAAGACCACACGCGACAGCGTTATCTTACAGTTAGGCAGCCTCGATCTGGTCGATGGTACGCCAGTGGTTGATATCAAACCCTATTTGCACTTTGCGGAGAGCGTGCCTGATGCCATCGGCGGTTTCGCGCAACAGGCACCCGACACCGCGATGCCCGTGTATTTTTCTGCACTGGCATCGCGACAACTGACGCAACATCAATCCACTCACCCACACCTGCGCCGTTTTATCACCCAGGTGTTGAATCAGGATCCGCGCCCTGCGTACCGCAAGGGGGAAGTCTCGCGTGATTACGCCGTCCTGTTGCTGGAATTCAACGTGCGCTGGCGCGTAACGGACATGCGGACGGAAGTGCTCAGCATTGAGCAAGCACCGCGCTAAGCGAAAATTGAATCGTTATCCATGACCTGTGCGCCATAAAATTCACACCGCACACTTTTGACGAAGGAAAGTCACTGTTACACTAAGCCACTTTATCGTGCTTAAGGGCCTACATGGCTCTTTGCATCTCGTTTTGGGGCACATCGGTGCCCATTACTTTGCGTTCTGACGGAACTAAAACACCATGCGTACTAGCCAATATCTGCTCTCCACCCTGAAGGAGACACCTGCCGACGCGGAAGTCATCAGCCATCAGTTGATGCTGCGCGCTGGGATGATCCGCAAGCTAGCCTCCGGGTTATACACCTGGTTGCCGACCGGCTACCGAGTTCTGAAGAAAGTCGAAAACATCGTGCGTGAAGAGATGAACAACGCCGGTGCTATCGAGATTTCTATGCCCGTGGTACAACCCGCCGATCTGTGGCAGGAGAGTGGCCGCTGGGAACAGTACGGCCCGGAATTGCTGCGCTTTGTCGATCGCGGTGACCGCCCGTTTGTTCTCGGTCCAACGCATGAAGAAGTGATTACCGATCTGGTGCGCAACGAGCTCAGCTCTTATAAGCAGTTGCCGCTGAATCTGTTCCAGATCCAGACAAAATTCCGCGATGAAGTGCGCCCGCGTTTCGGCGTAATGCGTTCTCGCGAATTCATCATGAAAGATGCCTACTCGTTACATACCTCGCAGGAATCATTGCAGGTCACCTATGACGCGATGTACGACGCCTATAGCCGTGCATTTAGCCGCATGGGGTTGAACTTCCGCGCGGTTCAGGCGGATACCGGCTCTATCGGTGGTAGCGCATCACACGAATTCCAGGTGCTGGCGCAGAGCGGCGAGGACGACATCGTTTTCTCTACCGACTCTGAGTACGCCGCCAATATCGAATTTGCTGAAGCCGTTGCCCCCATACTGGGACGTGCAGAAGCGAAAGAAGAGATGCGTCTGGTTGATACCCCCAACGCCAAAACCATCGCCGAGTTGGTTGAGCAGTTTAATCTGCCGATCGAAAAAACGGTCAAAACGCTGCTGGTGAAAGCAACACCAGAGAGCGGCCACAAGCTGATTGCCCTACTGGTGCGCGGCGATCATGAGCTGAATGAAGTGAAAGCGGAAAAACTGGAGCAGGTCGCCAGCCCGCTGACCTTCGCAACAGAGGCTGAGATTCGAGACATCGTTGGTACAGGCCTAGGCTCACTAGGCCCGGTTAATATGTTAATACCGGTGATTATCGATCGTGCCGTCGCGGCAATGAGCGATTTCGGCGCTGGCGCAAACCAGGACGGCAAACACTTCTTTGGCATTAACTGGGAGCGTGACGTTGCACTGCCGCAAGTGGCAGATATCCGCAACGTGGTTGAAGGCGATGCCAGCCCGGACGGAAAAGGCACCCTGTTAATCAAACGCGGCATCGAAGTAGGTCACATCTTCCAACTGGGCACCAAATACTCTCAGGCGCTGCAAGCCAGCGTGCAAGGTGAAGATGGTCGTAACCAGATCCTGACCATGGGCTGTTACGGTATCGGGGTGACGCGCGTAGTGGCTGCCGCCATCGAACAGAACCACGACGATCGTGGCATTATCTGGCATGACTCCATCGCACCCTTCCAGGTGGCGATTCTGCCGATGAACACGCACAAATCGTTCCGCGTGAAAGAGCTGGCTGAAGACATTTATCAGCAACTGCGCGCCAAAGGCATTGATGTGCTGCTCGACGATCGTAAAGAGCGCCCGGGTGTGATGTTTGCGAATATGGAATTAATCGGCGTGCCGCACACTATCGTCATTGGCGATCGCAATCTGGATAACGACGAGATCGAATATAAATATCGTCGCGACGGAGAGAAAAAGATGATCAAGGTCGGCGAGATCGTTGATTTTTTGTCCGCCAATACCGTTCGTTAATACGCAGCAATAAAGCATAAAAAGAGCCTGTTTAAGATGTTGTGTAAATGACTTTCCTCAGAAGTGACCGTCAAGGCGGTCACCGAACTCGATAATATGTATTAGTTGTATTAGTCGCGACTAGATCTGACACTGGACCTTGAAAGGTTGAGAGTTACCGGTTTTGATATGGGTGTCTAATCCTTAAACAAAACGCGAGGTAACTCTCATGCTTCATACTAACAATCCCATTATCAAACACAAAGC
>NZ_JAHWCO010000427.1:0-1701 GCF_020054415.1 Candidatus Symbiopectobacterium sp.
CGCCTGTTTTGGATTAAAATGCTGATCGCTCCGGGATGCATCACCACGCTCTGGATTTAACATACTGATTTTACGTCAAGGGAATCCGCAGCCTTTATGGCTACGCAGCATAATATCTATTTATTCAACAAAGCCCATCAGCGCCAGTAACCCGAGCGACAGTCCCAGGTAGATCGGGGCCAGAAACCAACGCGAGGTGTACATCAGGTTTTCAATAAAACGTTCCATAGTTCTTCTTTTCGCAGGTGAATAACCACCGTCGCGTCATGGGCACACGACGGCAAAACGCACAGTTTAATGATCGACCACTGAACCATCTACATGAAGACGCGTTTTCAGTGAACGGCGACGGTAGGGGTATTTTTCTGCCACATTATCCGCCAGTTCGATGCCAATGCACGGTGCCGTGGGAATCTCCATAAAACCGTCAACACACTTGAAGGTGCTCTTGACCACGTCGCGCTTCAATACGCCATTTTCCACGCCGGTGGAGCCAAATTTCTCCGACAGCGCCGGTTGGTCGTCGCCGGGATACTCCAGCAGAGCAAAGTTGGGGATGCTCACCGCAATTTGCAAACAGGCGGCCGTAGAGACCGGGCTGATCGGGTTATGCGGTACCACCATCAGGTCATGCGCTTCGGCCAGCGCTGCGATTTTCTTCGCGCCGGTAATGCCTCCGCACATGCACACGTCAGGCCGCACGTAGGAAACCGCATTGCGTTTGATCAGCATGGCAAACTCTTGCATGTTGTTCAGACGCTCGCCGGTAGCAATCGGCACGTTAATTTTGTCTGCGACCTGCGCCATCGAATCAAAGTTATCTGCCCTGATCGGATCTTCAATAAAGTAAGGCAGATAGGGCGCAATACCCTGCGCAAACACAATCATATCATGCGGTTTCAGAGGGCGATGTACTTCGATACAGAGATCGACATCATTCCCCACCGCTTCACGATAAGCGCCAATACGCTCGATGGCTTCGCCGATTTCTTTCGCATGGGTGATGAAATAGGGATCGCCGCGCGACTCATCCCAAAACGGCGTCAGATGCCCAATCTCGGTAACGCCTTGTGCCTTCATCTTTTTCAGGTTGGCGATTGTCTCTTCCGTAGTTTTGCCACCAGCATGGGCATAGACCCGCGCCTTATCGCGGCAACGACCTCCCAACAAGTTGTAGACGGGGGTGTCGTAGAATTTACCCGCAATATCCCACAGCGCGATATCGACAGCGCTGATCGCTCCCATGATGGCGGCACCGCGGAAATACCAGCAGCGGTACATGTACTGCCAATGATGCTCAATACGCAGCGGATCTTGCCCGATCAGGTAGGTTTTTAGCGCTTCCAACGCCCCCATGGAGGCATCCAGAAACCCCTAGGTGCCTGATTCACCGATCCCGACAAGACCTTCGTCCGTGTGAATCTCGACAAACAGGTAGCGATTCGCCAAGATGGTTTTGACATCCGTAATTTTCACGTTGCTTTACTCCACTTTCAGCCCGAGGGGGACCCAAAACCCTTAGCATAACCCGAGCGTGCAGTGCTTCGTCAATGCTTAAACTGTATTAGTCGCGACTAGATCTGACACTGGACCTTGAAAGGTTGAGAGTTACCGGTTTTGATATGGGTGCCTAATCCTTAAACAAAACGCGAGGTAACTCTCATGCTTCATACTAACAATCCCATTATCAAACACAAAGCC
>NZ_JAHWCO010000244.1:0-2645 GCF_020054415.1 Candidatus Symbiopectobacterium sp.
GCTTTGTGTTTGATAATGGGATTGTTAGTATGAAGCATGAGAGTTACCTCGCGTTTTGTTTAAGGATCAGACACCCATATCAAAACCGGTAACTCTCAACCTTTCAAGGTCCAGTGTCAGATCTAGTCGCGACTAATACATTTTTATCCAATACTCTATTGCATCTCTAACTGTTACAGGTTTTAGTGATTCTTGCTTGGTCAGCTCCAGCTGTCGGCGGGGGTCTTTACCTTCAGATAGCCATGTTCGGCACTCATCCCGCTTCTCTCGAGCGCGCTTGAGACTCATATCTGGATAGCGCACCAAAGTTACTCGCTGTATTGTGCCACAGTTACGATAGGTGAATGTCCAGCTAATGCCGCCTACTGTCGATACTCTGACGCTAAGCCCTGCACCATCAGCAAAGAATTCGTACTTCTCCCGAGGCACCCCCAATAGATTTTTCAGCTTCTTATCCGAGAGTTTGTTTAGTTCTCCGCTCATCATGCAGCCTCATCTGTTATTCGTATTGTTATGCGTAATTTACTGCAAGACGGCGTAAGCATGGAAGCAAGAGGAAACAACAGAAAAGGGAATTTCAATTTATCCCAATGATTATAAATGAATTTATGAAAAGCATTTGCAAGCATGGAGACAATATATTGGTTTCCTTGGAGGAAACATTGAGATCCTTAGCCCCCATCAGCACCATCACCATCACCATCACCATCACCATCACCATCACCATCACCAGCACGTGCTGTGCGGCAATGTCCTGACGTGCATCCGACAACGCATTACGTCGCTCAAAATCGTCTCGAGTGCAACGTGACGAGCAAGGTTGCATCACCGTTTGGGGCGTAAGGCGTTGTGAATAGGCTACACGTTCTCTCGCGATGGCAGCGGTAATCTCCGATGGCTCTGCCCCTTCTACGGCTAGACGTTGCTGCATGTAGTAGAAACCTTGCTCGCGCCATTTTATTGCAGGGCCAATCAACACGATAAAATCTGCCGTTGAACGCTGACTGGCATTAGGTACCACCCACCCCGCTTGAGAAAAACCGAGAAACCCCAGACGACTCTCTTTCAATTCTGGCCGTGCACGCAACGCATGCAGTGCGGCAACCGCTTCATCAGCACGATCGCGTAGGGTCTGTGTCAGCCAATCACCGGGGCTGGCCGCTACGCCGGGCTTATCCCAGGAAAATACGCCAATCCCCTAGGCAACAAGTGCATTTACCAGCGGAAGGTAGCCGCCATCAGACCAGCGGTCCTGGGCACCGTCGCCGTGCACTAGCAACACCACGGGCGGGTTGTGTTTGTTATCAGGCAGCAACAGCGTGCCTTCAAGACGGGCATCGCTCAGCGAAAACGATAAAGTCTGCTGGGCACACTCAGGGAGTTCAAAAGCCTAGAGGCCTGCAGCACGATGCCTGATATCACTATTAGCGCACAGGCCACTACTGATAGCACAAGCTTGATCATGCCATGCACTTCTTTGATGAATAATCGACGCTATTTCACGGGCAGCGTTATATCCTTAAACATAGCTTCAATTTCTTCATTTGATCGCAAAGAAATGGCAGAATCCACCACATCACGCGTGAGGTGCGGCGCAAAGCGCTGAATAAAATCATACATGTAGCTGCGCAGGAAGGTACTGCGCCGGAACCCGATCTTGGTGGTGCTGTAGCTAAAAATGCTGTTCGCGTTAATGGTCACCAGATCTGTCTCCGTGCGCGGGTCGACGGCCATGTTGGCGATAACACCCACACCCAACCCCAGACGCACGTATGTTTTGATCACATCAGCATCCGTGGCAGTGAACACAATGCGCGGTGTCAGCCCTGCACGGTTAAATGCGGTATCCAGCTCCGAACGGCCGGTAAAACCGAAGGTGTAGGTAACTATCGGATAGGCTGCCAGTTCTTCAATGGTGATATCTTTCTTCGTTGCCAACGGATGATCGGGTTTCACCACCACCGCGCGATTCCAGTGGTAGCACGGCAGCATGATCAAATCGTCATACAGATGCAGCGCCTCAGTGGCGATGGCAAAATATGTCGCCCCTTTCGCGACCGCTTCGGCTATCTGCGTTGGCGATCCCTGATGCATATGCAGTGAAACGCGAGGATAACGCTCAATGAATCCTTTGATGACATCCGGCAATGCGTAACGCGCCTGCGTATGCGTGGTAGCCACATAGAGCGAACCTTTATCAGGATAGGTGTGCTCTCCTGCTACGGCCTTGATGGCATCCACCTTAGAGAGCACTTCCCGGGCAATACGCACCACTTCCTGACCTGCCGGCGTTACCTGAGTCAGGTGCTTACCGCTACGCGCAAAAATTTGAATTCCCAGCTCATCTTCCAGCATTCTCACCTGTTTACTGATTCCCGGCTGCGAGGTGTACAGACCCTCAGCCGTTGAGGAAACATTCAGGTTATGATTAACAACTTCAACGATATAACGAAGCTGTTGCAATTTCATATGTCATCCCATGTTATTGAGCATGTGCATCAGGCACGAGGCTTTGTTGAATAAATCAGAACTTGTAACGACTGCGCCCCATACGGGTCGATTGTTACGTGATGCGAATACTGTTCGGCATTCCTAATAGCGTGATCCGGTTAAGCGCTTTGACCATGGCCATGGCTTCACCCACC
>NZ_JAHWCO010000442.1:0-5705 GCF_020054415.1 Candidatus Symbiopectobacterium sp.
AGCCCAGTGAAACGACGGATCCTCGCAACGTAAAATCATGCAGTTAGGCCTCATGAGAAAAGTGTACACCTGAGATGACAAGCATTTTCAACCAAAACTGGCATGGAAAAACAGCATAATTACCTATTATTCAACAAAGCCTTAATCATGAAGAAAACAACATTGGCGTTGTTACTTGGTCTTTCGTGTCCTGCTTTTGCCCAAGATGCTGATGACGCCGACAGGCTCTACGATCATCTCGAACAGAAAGATAATACCGCGCTGACCGCTCTCACCGATTTGGCTAAACATCAGGACCCGCATGCCCTCCCCCTATTAGGGTTTGTCTACGAGTTTGGCGTTTCCGTTCCCAAAAATATCCAACAGGCCATCGACTATTATCAGCAAGCGTGCGCGTTGGGTGGCGATTATGGTTGTTATAACGCCGTGTATTTTTATCAATATGGCGTCGGTGTGCCGCAGGATAACGCCCGGGCCAGCCAACTGCTGGAAAAGATTAACGCCGCAGATATTGATATCGAAACGACCAAGTCGCTCGGGCACACCATTTATGAAGCCAAAGACAAGGCTGAAACCGATGCAGAGATGCGCGTACCGATCCTGAAGTATGTTTCCCGTTATTTAAATACGGCCGATGCGGAAACGCGTCGGATATTCAGCCGCCTCTGCTTGAGTAAAAGCGACATGTTACGGCTGGCAAAGCGTTGGGCGCAGCAAGGCGATCCCGAAATAAACTTCTACGTCGGCCATTTCTATAATTTTGGCTACTCCCCGATCAAAGAGAAAGATATCGAGGCGATGAGGTGGTTTCGCCGCGCCGCAGAGGGTGGAGAGCCGGAATCTCAGAATCTTCTTGGCCTGGCCTATCGCGAAGGTCGCTGGGGTGTCGATGCTGCTGCGCAAGACGCTGTCACCTGGTTTGAACGTGCCGCGCAGCAGGGTAATAAGGATGCCATGATCAATCTTGGGGAAATGTATTACACCGGTGAAGGGATTGACGTTGATTATGACAAGGCGCGAACGCTGTTTACGCAGGCCTACGACAAAGGCGTATCGCGGGCGGCAAAATACCTCGCCTGGATTTATTACAACGGTCGGGGTGTGACAAGCGATTGCCAGAAGGCCTAGGAGTATCGCAGCCGAGGGCGCTCTGACGAAACAAAAGCCAGCTATACGGCGCACTGCGTGAACGATAAGCGTGGGCGTGAAGAAAATCGCCAAACCTTGCCCGCATTGGTATTGAAAAACGAATCGACCTTTCTCGGTGGCAGCGGTGGCACATTGAAATGTGAAAATCATTTTATCGTTGATACTAACAAACTTGCTGAAGTGGCCAATTTGCGCGTCGTCGTCACGCTAAAAAACAGCGATGGTGCCAGCGGACAATATACTATGGCGTTTGCCCCCTTTGGCATGAATACCATGAATGAAAGCCTGTACGGCAGGGAATACAGCTCCTTTCGTTCCGCCACGCTGGTTCCGCAAAAAACCAAAGATTTTTGCCAGCCTAGAGACGTGACATTCCATATCGATTCCGCCACGGCGCGAATCAACGGACAGGAAAAAGATCTGTTGGCGACGGGGATTCTCAAGCCGTATGTCAAAAATGCCGGGTAACCGCATTGCCTTAGGACAATTTTCCTGAACAATGATAGGGTATTGAGAAAAGCAGCACGGTTGATGCGCTATCAACAGGGCTCGCTTTCTGTGGTAAACTCAGTCCGTTTTCCCGCCGAATTGAACATGAGGTGCTTCTGAACACGCCGGCACAGCTTTCACTGCCACTTTCTTTGCCTGATGACGAAACCTTTTCCAGTTTCTACCCGGGAGAAAATGCGTCACTTCTGGCCGCCCTTCACAACGTGTTGCAACAAGAGCACGGTAGCTATATTTACTTCTGGTCACGGGAAGGGGGAGGGCGCAGCCATCTACTGCATGCCGCCTGCGCGGCGTTATCACGTCAGGGCGATGCGGCGGGCTATGTGCCGTTAGAAAAACGCGCCTATTTTGTGCCTGAAGTCCTGGACGGCATGGAGCAACTCGCGCTGGTCTGTATCGACAATATCGAATCCATTGCAGGCGATGATGCTTGGGAAATGGCGATGTTCAACCTCTACAATCGTATTCAGGAAGGGGGGCACACCAGGTTGTTGATCACCGGCGATCGCCCACCGCGTCAGCTTAATTTGCATCTGCCTGATTTGGCATCTCGTCTGGATTGGGGGCAAATTTATAAATTGCAGCCGCTCTCTGATGAAGAGAAAGGTGAGGCGTTACAGTTGCGCGCCCGCCTGAGAGGCTTTGAACTGCCAGAAGATGTGAGCCGCTTTTTGTTGAAGCGGCTCGATCGCGAAATGCGCACGCTGTTTATGACGCTCGATCAGCTCGATCACGCCTCGATTACAGCTCAGCGTAAACTGACTATCCCCTTCGTCAAAGAGATCCTGGGGTTATAGCAGCGCGAGCACTTGCTCTGGTGGGCGGACGATACATGCTCGTTCACCGTTGACCACAATCGGGCGCTCAATCAGCTTGGGATGTTCAACCAGTGCAGCAATCAGCTCTGTTTCACTTAACGTCGTGTCCGACAGATTTAATTCGCGGTACAGATCTTCTTTCTGGCGCATTAATTCACGTGCGCTGCTAAAACCTAACTGTGATAACAGTTGGCGAATCTGCGCGGCATCAGGTGGCATATCCAGATAGAGCACCACGCGCGGCGTGACACCGTGTTGCTGTAACAGCGCCAGCGTTTCACGGCTCTTGGAGCAGCGCGGGTTGTGATAAATAACGATATCGTGCGACATGGGCTGTGTTCCTTGCTGTTTATCAAGATTTTTCAAACTGACGGAAACGTTGCTGCAACTGGCGTAACTGGTCAATGCGGGCATCATAGCGCGCCTGCTCCAGACTGCCGAGTTTACTCAGCGAGCTGGCATTGCTGAACAGCACGATGGCCTGATCCAGTTTTCCGGATAACGCCAGCTCCTCTCCGCGCGCGGCAAGCTCTTCGGCACGCATGCCTTGTGCGGCGGAGGCCTGCGCCAGCAGCGACCAGCCGTTGGGATCGCCCGGATTAGCGTAGGTATAACGATAGAGCAGACGGCTGGCTGCGGCGGCCTGACCGCCCGTGACATAGGCGTTAGCAAAATTCAATTGCAGTACCGGATTGTTCTGGGCGCCCGGTGCTTTTTGTAAGTGTGCGATGGCCTGAGCGGCTTTGTTTTGCGCCAGATCGATATCCGTCATCAGATCGAGAAACCAGGGGCTGTCCGGGGTTTTATCCAGCAGTGGCTGAAGCACCGCGCGGGCATCGGCCAGACGACTATCCGGCAACGGGTGTGTCAGCAGCATTTCCGGCGGTTTGGTGGCATGGCGTGATTGATCGGCTAATTTTTGCATGAAGTTAGGCATAACCTGCGGATCAAACACAGTCCGCTGCAACACTTGCAGACCAATACGATTGGCTTCCTGTTCGTTGGATTGCGTGAAGCTGATAATTCCCTGCTGTACGCCCGCCAACGTGCCGCTCAGGGCTGCCATTCCCACCTGCGGGTTGGCCATGGCGAGCAGAATGGAAACCAATGCACCAACCCAGGTAAGCGGGGCTCTGCGCTGCTGTGATTCCATGGCGCGCGCCAGATGGCGTTGGGTGACGTGAGAGATTTCATGCGCCAGCACCGAGGCCAGTTCGCTTTCGTTTTCTGCGTAGCGGAACAAGGCAGAATGGATGACCACATTGCCACCGAAGAAGGCAAAGGCGTTCAGTTCATCGTTGCGAATGATGAAGAAGTGAAAAGGCGTGCGTACTGAGTTGGCGCTTTTTACTAACCGTTAGCACAGTTGGTTGATGTATTGTACCAGCAGCGGATCGTCAATCAGCGGTGCACCACCGCGCATTTGCCGTAGATAGAAATCACCCATGGCAATTTCTTGATTGATACTGAGCGTACCGCATGCTGTGGTTCCCATATCGGGAAGATGATCCTGCATATCCGCAACCACGGGTGCTGCGATGCCGCCCAGCATTGCGCCGAACAGCAGCGCAGTCAGTGTTTTCTTTACTCTGAATCCACGCAGAAACGTCTTGCCTGCCGGAACGGTAATACGAGGACGTTCAGCACCTAACCAATTGAAGACCATGAGTGGGACCTTCTCGACTGCACGGTAAAAGCGATTAGTGCCTATCTTATCTAGCGCGGAGGGAGCATGCAAAGTGGAATGCGGGAAAAGTGCAGCATAACAGCGCGCCGTGCAAAAAACAGCAAGCGCAAGGTTGCGCGCAGTAACGCAAAAACACCGACACTATAACAGTGCCGGTGGATACTTGGCGCGCTATCAGGCGCTTTTCAGATAGTTCAGCACGATATCGTGGTGATCGCTGATTTTGAAATCATCAAACACGTGCGCCACTTTACCATCTTCATCAATCAAAAAGCTGATACGGTGGATGCCGTCGTAGGTTTTTCCCATAAATGTCTTTTCGCCCCACACGCCGAAGGCTTGTGAGATCTGATGATCTTCGTCGGACAACAACGTAAAGTTCAACAGCTCTTTTTCCGCAAAGCGAGACAGTTTTTCCGGTTTGTCGGTGCTAATACCCAACACTTCCACGCCATGTTTCTTCAGATCGTCCATGTTGTCACGCAAACCGCAGGCTTGCACGGTACATCCCGGCGTCATAGCTTTAGGGTAAAAATAGACCAACACTTTTTGTCCCTGGAAGTCGGTTAAATTTACTTGTTCGCCATCTTGGTCGGGCAAGCTAAATTTCGGTGCGGTATCACCGGCTTTCAGTGTGTTCATCACTACTCTCCATCTTCCTCTTCATGCTGTGGATAGTTCACGACGCTAATACTGCCTTGTGTGTGCAGTTCTGTACATAGCTGATGAAAGGCTGGCTCAATAATTGCGCCATTAAGCGTTTTAGTGCTGTGTGCGGTGATTTGAATATATAACGTTGACGGATGTCCGCTGGTGGCTGGCTGTGTTTTTGAAACCAGCTCCGCAATGTTCATGTGATGGGCGTCAAACAGGGCGGTAAAACGTTCAATAATATGCGGTGAATCAGCCAGTTAAACCTTGAACCATACCGTCGAGGGCATCGGCGGGCGAGCCTGGGATTCCGTGCGCTTCATCACGATCAACAATTCCATTTCCCCCCTTTGAGCGGCAGCGTGGATTCGATAAGCGTGATGGCATTCCAACTTCCCGACAGCAGCATGATGAACGTGAACTCTTTGCACAGCATCGCAAGACGACTATCTTCAATATTACAGCCACAGATACTGACGTGACGTGTGATGGCGTTCACAATCCCGGGACGATCGACTCAGAGGGCAGTGATAACTAGAAAATTTGTAGTGTATTCAATGAGTTGATGTAGCATCAAACGTAGTACTCGCGTTCGATGTAAGTACCGATGATCCTATCGTGAATTTCGGATGATTTTGAATATCCGAGCGTCTTGCGATTGAGCCGTTGCAATCGGTTACGCAGTGTCAGATGTGCACGCTCAATACGCTGTGTATACAGCTTGCTGACAATGTGTTTTACTTTTAGAAGTTCGTCGTTGTAAGCCTGTAGCCATCCGTGGTTGCATGACTGACGACGGTAACGCTTGATGGCCACTTTTGCCATCACCGTGTTTTTTCACAGGAGATGTCTGTTCACAAAACGGGCATCTTACATCAACTTTAGCCACT
>NZ_JAHWCO010000176.1:0-9786 GCF_020054415.1 Candidatus Symbiopectobacterium sp.
GCTTTGTGTTTGATAATGGGATTGTTAGTATGAAGCATGAGAGTTACCTCGCGTTTTGTTTAAGGATCAGACACCCATATCAAAACCGGTAACTCTCAACCTTTCAAGGTCCAGTGTCAGATCTAGTCGCGACTAATACATCTAATTCATTATCCAGCATTCGCTTCATGCTTTTATCGCGCGCTGTCAGTTGCAGTTCCATATAGTTATCAATATCGGCACGGACCTGTGCCTGATGCTCTTCGGGTATGTAGTTGCTGTTGATGAAATCCAGCTTCTCCCGCATCAATGCAATACCTGCGGCCTGAGTGCTGTCTGTCGAACTCTCGAGCGGAATGGTCACTGCGTCTAAAGGGCATCCGCTAATACTCGAGTCGATTCACGCGTTGCATTTGGTGCCATAGCAAAAAAGCGCGAAAATCTGTCAATGGCACGTCAGAGCACACGGTGCTGTATAGCGGGTGCGTCACCCCGGGCGCCCTGCACTCCAATTCATCAAGATAAGTATTCCTCATCTCCAACATCAGTTTCTTTGCCGCTTCCTGCTCTTCTTGGCTCGGAGGCGTCGCATTTGCAAAATCCTGTTTAAGACGCCCTAATGCTTCAGGCGATAGGGTCAAGTCTACCGAGGCTAACGCTTCGATCGACTTTTGTCGTCCGACTAAGACTGCATCAGATTCAGACACCTTATTCGTAGCATTGTAGGTTGCCGTTGATGGTAAAGCTGACGGATAGGCTGAAATTACACTCACACGCATTTCTCCCTGTTTTCTTGCATTCTCTTGGCCCATTCAGAGTTATCTTGTGTATAACGGCAGGTTGCGTTAATCCCTTAGCGAAAAAATAACAAAAGTTATCATTTCGTGAGGTAGCACTCTATCCTCAGCGATGTAGACGTCTGATACCCGGCTCAGCGCTGCATTTTTCCAAATTTGGCGGAAAATACAGCAAGTGAGCATCTACGGAGTGGGGAGCTTTAGCAGAGTGCGGTACACTCTTATAATGACAACTCTGATTTTCAGCCAACTAAATCGCATCGAATGTCTGGATACACCTCCTACCTGATAAAAATAGGCGCGCTGTACTCCGCCTGCCTGATAGGGTCTGCATTCGCCGCAGACCCCGCACAGGCGCAGCGGGAAGATATCCGCTACAGCGGTTTCGTGTACTGCGTCAACGGCGTGGTCAATACCTTCAACCCGCAAATGGCGCGCAGCGGCGTGATCATCGATACGCTGGCAGCACAGCTTTACGACCGACTGCTGGATGTGGACCCTTACACCTACCGTTTGATGCCAGAACTGGCGCAACGTTGGGAAGTTCTGGATAACGGTGCCACCTACCGTCTATACCTGCGCCACGATGTGCCGTTTCAAACCACCGACTCGTTTACGCCTACTCGCCCGTTAAACGCCGATGATGTGATTTTCAGCCTGCAACGTATGCTGGATAAAACCCACCCGTATCATGACGTTAACGGAGGAGAATACCCCTATTTCACCAGTTTGCAGTTTGCCGATGTGGTGCAAAACATCCGCAAGCTGGGCGACTATGCGCTGGAAATCCGCCTTAACAGTCCGGATGCCTCTTTTTTATGGCATCTGGCGACCCACTATGCACCGGTGCTTTCTGCCGAGTATGGTCAGCAGTTGATCAAACAGGACAGAAAGGAACTGTTAGATCGTGAGCCGGTCGGTACCGGTCCTTATCGACTGGAAGCGTATCGCAGCGGTCAGTATCTGCGCTTGATGCGCAATGATCGCTACTGGCGTGGAAAACCGCGAATGCAGCAGGTGGTCGTCGATTTGGGCGTCGGAGGCACCGGTCGCCTCTCTAAATTGCTCACCGGCGAGTGTGACGTGCTGGCCTATCCTGCCGCCAACCAGTTGCCCATTTTGCGCAACGATCCGCGGCTACGACTCTCGCTGCGTCCAGGGATGAACATCGCGTATCTCGCCTTCAATGTGCGTAAACCGCCGTTGGACGACATGCGCATTCGCCGCGCCATTGCGCTGGCAATCAACAATGACCGTTTGATGCAGTCCATCTATTACGGCACGGCAGAAACAGCGGCGTCTCCGCTGCCCCGCGCTTCCTGGGCTTATGACAGTGAATCGCGCATTACCGAATACAATCCGGAAGAAGCCCGACACTTGCTGACAACCCTAGGGGCAACTGATCTTAACCTCAAGCTGTGGGTGCCGGTTGCATCGCAATCCTATAATCCCAGCCCGTTAAAGACTGCGGAGCTGATTCAGGCGGATTTGGCACAGGTGGGTGTGAAAGTGACCATTGTCCCCGTCGAAGGCCGTTTTCAGGAGGCGCGCCTGATGGAGATGAGCCATGACCTGACGCTCTCCGGCTGGACCACCGACAGTAACGATCCTGATAGTTTTTTCCGCCCGCTGCTCAGTTGCGCCGCAATTCACTCGAAAACCAATTATACGCATTGGTGCGATCCTACGTTCGACAGCGTGCTGCAAAGCGCCCTCACCTCGCAGCAGTTAGCCAAACGCATTGAGTACTACCAGCAAGCACAGCAGATACTGGCACAGCAGTTACCTGTGCTACCGTTGGCCTCTTCGCTGCGTATGCTGGCATACCGATATGACATGAAAGGGCTGATATTAAGCCCGTTTGGCAATGCCTCTTTCGCCGGGGTATATCGCGAGTTTGGTGAGAACCCGACGCAGGAAGTGCCACCACAGGTGGGTAAAGAGGGAGAACAGCCATGATCATTTTTACGCTGCGTCGCCTGTTGTTGCTGCTGATAACCCTGCTGCTGCTAACGCTGGTCGGATTCAGCCTATGTTATTACACCCCCAACGCCCCGCTGGGCGGCGCGACGCTGTTTGACGCCTACGGTTTCTTTATGCGCAGCCTGATGCGCGGCGATCTGGGCATTTCATCGATTAACGGCGAATCGATCAGTGTGCAATTGAAGGAAGTGCTTCCCGCCACCATTGAACTGTGCGTATTGGCATTCACACTCTCTTTGTTAGTGGGTATCCCGCTCGGTATGACAGCGGGCGTGATGCGCAATAAAACGCCTGACATAATCATCAGCGCCATCGCGTTGGTGGGCTTTTCTATTCCGGTATTTTGGCTGGCGCTATTGCTCACGCTGCTGTTTTCGCTGCAACTCGGCTGGTTGCCAGTTTCAGGTCGTTTCGATCTGCTCTATCAGGTAGAACCTGTGACCGGATTTGCACTCATTGACGCCTGGTTATCCGACTCCCCTTATCGCGATGAAATGCTGTTCAGCTCCGTGCGCCATCTGATTTTGCCTATCATTGCGCTGGCCATCGGTCCCACGATGGAAGTTATCCGCCTGATGCGCATTAGCACGACGGACGTGTTCAGTAAAAATTATGTCAAAGCTACCGCCACCCGAGGCCTGTCGCGACTGACCATCATTCGCCGCCATGTGCTGCGTAATGCACTGCCACCGATCACACCGCAACTGGGGCTTCAGTTTTCCACCATGCTGACGCTGGCGATCATTACCGAAGTGGTGTTCAGTTGGCCCGGTTTAGGGCGCAGGTTGGTGGATGCGATTCGCCAGCAAGATTACTCCGCTATCTCCGCCGGGGTTATGGTTGTCGGAGCAATGGTAATTACGGTCAATGTGCTGTCCGATATTTGGGGTGCAATGGCAAACTCCCTGAAACATAAGGAATGGTATGCCCTTCGATAGGGCAACCAAAAAGAATAAAACTGTATTAGTCGCGACTAATACACTTATTATCGAGTTAGGTGACCGCCTTTACGGTCACTTCTGAGGAAAGGCATTTACACAAAATCTTAAACAGGCTCTTTTTCGCTAGCGCAGGTGTTTTTTCTTCTTCTTTTTCTCCTTTCCCGACGCGTTCTCCCCCCCCCCCCTCTTCGTGCTCTATCACCCTTGCATTTTCTCAGGAAAATTCTCGCGGGGAAGGTGCGCCCTGCTGACGTCTAAGCCCAAATATGGTATAAGAGGGGGCTAAATTTTTATTAAAGGTATCCAGGTGAATATTCAGGCTCTTCTTTCGGAAAAAGTCAGCCAGGCATTGGTTGCAGCAGGTGCGCCCGACGGCACAGACCCGCAGGTGCGCCAGTCTGCCAAGGCTCAGTTTGGTAATTACCAGGCCAATGGTGTCATGGCAGTGGCGAAAAAACTTGGGCTTGCTCCGCTACAACTGGCAGAGACGGTAGTTCAGCATCTGTCGTTGGGCGGTATTGTCGCAAAAACGGAGATCGCAGGTCCGGGGTTTATCAATCTGTTTCTGGATGCGCAATGGTTAGCACAACAAACCGAACGGGCTTTGAACACACCTAAGTTGGGTATCACTCCGGTCACGCCGCAAACCATCGTGGTTGACTATTCTGCGCCTAACGTCGCCAAAGAAATGCACGTCGGCCACCTGCGCTCCACTATTATTGGTGATGCTGCGGTACGCACACTTGAGTTTCTCGGACACAAGGTTATCCGCGCTAACCACGTGGGTGACTGGGGGACACAGTTCGGTATGTTGATTGCCCATCTGGAAGATGTGCAGAAAGACACCTCCGGCGAACTGGTATTGCCCGATCTGGAAGCCTTCTATCGCGAGGCCAAACTGCGCTACGATGAAGATGCCGCCTTCGCTGAGCGCGCTCGCCACTACGTGGTGAAGTTACAGGGCGGAGACGTTTATTTCCGCGAAATGTGGAGCAAACTGGTTGACGTCACCATGACACAAAACCAGCTCACCTACGATCGTTTGAATGTCACCCTGACCAAAAAAGACGTAATGGGAGAAAGCCTCTACAACGCGATGCTGCCGGAGATTGTTGCCGATCTGAAGGCAAAAGGCCTGGCCGTTGAAAGTGAAGGAGCAACGGTGGTTTTCCTTGATGAGTTTAAAAACAAGGAAGGCGAACCGATGGGCGTCATCGTTCAAAAGAAAGATTGCGGTTATCTCTACACTACTACCGATATTGCCTGCGCCAAGTACCGTTATGAGACGCTGGGCGCCAATCGTGTTCTCTACTATATCGATTCCCGCCAGCACCAGCATTTGATGCAGGCGTGGACTATCGTGCG
Organism: Candidatus Symbiopectobacterium sp.; assembly: GCF_020054415.1. NCBI lineage: Bacteria > Pseudomonadati > Pseudomonadota > Gammaproteobacteria > Enterobacterales > Enterobacteriaceae > Symbiopectobacterium > Candidatus Symbiopectobacterium sp. Next base: position 5,066 of record NZ_JAHWCO010000176.1, read on the forward strand.
TAAAGCTTGCTATGTGCCGGAATCGGTATCGTTGGAACACCATATGTTCGGCATGATGTTGGGCAAAGATGGCAAGCCGTTTAAAACCCGCGCGGGCGGCACCATCAAGCTGGCAGACCTGTTAGACGAAGCCTATGAGCGCGCATTGACGCTGATCGCGGGTAAAAAACCGGATATGGAACAAGACGAGTTGCGTGAATTGGCGCGCGTTGTCTCCATCGGTGCGGTAAAATATGCCGATCTGTCAAAAAGTCGTACCACTGACTACGTGTTTGACTGGGATAATATGCTCGCGTTTGAAGGAAACACTGCGCCCTATATGCAGTATGCCTACACTCGCGTTGCCTCGATTTTCAAACGCGCCAACCTGGATAAAGCCGCACTGACACAGCCAGTGGTACTGAATGATGGGAAAGAAACGGCGCTGGCAACCCGCCTGATGCAGTTTGAAGAAACCATCACTACTGTGGCGCGCGAAGGTACGCCGCACGTGATGTGTGCCTACTTGTACGATCTTGCCTGCCTGTTCTCCAGTTTCTACGAGCATTGCCCAATTCTGAACGCCGAAAGTGATGCTGTGCGTCAAAGCCGCCTGAAACTTGCCCTGTTGACCGCAGAAACGCTGAAACAAGGATTAAGCACCCTAGGCATTGAAACCGTCGATAAAATGTAATCAACTGCGTCATGTCATAAAAAACGGTGGCCTGAGCCACCGTTTTTTATTGGTTCCGATCACATACCCCTGCGCGCAAAATCGCGCGGACGGAAGCCAAGCAACGCAAGCATCACAAAGTAGGTCCCCGCACCTGCCACCACCACCAGCATCAGGCGCGAAATACGCACTGTCATGCCGCCGATGTCCCAGGCTGGCATCCACACTAGCAACGCGATCAATACCGCCGACATGGCAAGCACCGCGATAAGCAGTTTGACCAGAAAGATGCCCCACCCCGGACGTGGCTGGAAAAGCTGCTGTTTACGCAACTGCCAATAGAGCAGCCCTGAATTCAGACACGATGCCAATCCAATGGAAAGTGCCGGACCAGCATGCTGCAACGGCCCGATAAAGATCAGATTCATGACCTGCGTCAACGCCAACGTCACCAATGCAATTTTCACCGGCGTTTTGATATCCTGCCGAGAATAGAACCCCGGAACCAACACTTTTACCACAATCAGCCCCATCAACCCGATGGCGTAGGCAATCAACGCCCGCTGAGTCATCAATGCATCCACTGCGCTAAACTTGCCATACTGGAACAGCGCAACAATCAACGGCTTCGACAAAATGCCTAACGCCACCGCACTCGGCAACGCCAACAGAAAGCAGAGACGCAGCCCCCAATCCATCAGGTGTGAATAGGCTTCCTGATCGCCACTGGCGACGCTTTTCGCTAACGATGGCAGCAAAATCGTGCCTAAAGCGACACCCAGTACACCGGACGGAAACTCCATCAGTCGGTCAGCGTAGTACATCCAAGAGACCGCCCCCTCACTGAGAAAAGAGGCAAATATAGTGTTAATGATCAACGAGATTTGGCTCACTGATACTCCTAGAATCGCTGGAGCCATCAGTTTCATCACTCGCCCGACGCCGGGGTGACGCCATTTAAAGCGTGGCAATACCAACATCCCGATCTTTTTAAGATGCGGCAGTTGGTAAACCAATTGCAGCACCCCGCCCAGCAACACCGCCCAAGCCAACGCTAACACAGGCGGATCAAAATAAGGTGTGGCGAACAATGCAAAACCAATCATGCTGATATTGAGAAATGTCGGTGCAAACGCCGGGACGGAGAAGCGATTCCAGGTGTTTAAAACCGAGCCCACCATCGAGGTCAGCGATATCAGCAAAATATACGGGAAAGTGATGCGCAACAGTGCCGAGGTCAGCGCAAACCGATCGGGCGTGGCGGCAAATCCCGGAGCAGTCACCATGATAACCCAGGGCGCAGCGATCATCCCGGCCACAGTCACCAATGCCAGCACCAGCGTCAACATGCCTGACACGTAGGCAAGAAAGGTTCGTGTTGCTTCATCCCCTTGCTGGCTTTTGTATTCAGCCAGTATCGGAACAAATGCCTGCGAGAAAGCTCCCTCTGCAAAAACGCGACGTAGTAAATTCGGCAGTTTAAAGGCGACGAAAAAGGCGTCAGTCGCCACCCCAGCGCCAAATACCCGTGCGACAATGGCATCGCGGATAAAGCCCAAAACGCGCGATAGCATGGTCATTGAACTGACCGCGGTCAATGATTTTAATAAGTTCATCCGATTCGATTCTGTTGTGTCGAGAGTTACAGCGGAACGCAGCCCGCCAGGCGTGGCGACAGTCTACGCATCAGGGGCGGAATAGCCACCCTTGATGATAGTTCACAGCAGGATTCAGCATGATGTGAGCAGTGACTCAACCACTCTCTGCGCCAGAACCGCCTGCTCGCCTGATGTTTGGGGTTGAACACCTTTCTCAAGTGAGTCGACAAAATGGTCAACTTCCCCCACAAAACCGCGCTGTTCCAAAATACTTTGCCAAGACGGTGCCGGGGAACGCGTGATAATGCCACCACTTTCCAGCCAGCAATCACTGAGATTATCGACGTGGTGAATGACTCCGTGCCCGATCATCTGCACCGCCTCACGCTGACTGCCCGCACAACGATGCATGCTGGTGACAACCTAGCAGGTTGAGGAAGCAAACAGATTTTCAGCAAAAACAAGCTGCCCTGACGCATTATTGCGAATGACACCACCTTGTAACGCCGCCCCCTCACCCGCCAGCTACAGTGCCGTGTCAACCACGTGCAGATAGTCATCCAACAAGGTAAAACGCGCCGATTGCGGACCCATGTTATCCGCACGGTGTTTTTCCACCCGAACAGAATCCGGATGCAGTAACGTTGATTTGAGCGATTGATAACCGGGAGCGAAACGGCGGTTAAATCCAACCATCACTGTTTTTCCCTGCCGATCGGCTAACGCTAGCAGCGCTTCAGCCTGCGGCAGCGTTTCCGCCAGCGGTTTATCGACATACACGTGCATGCCAAGGTGCAGTAACGTGCGGATAACGTCGTAGTGGCTGGCCGTACTGCTGTGTACCATCACAGCATCGCACACACCCGCCCGCGCTTGCAGTGACGAATAACCTGACAGGCGATATTGCTTGCAAAGCGTGCGCATTTTTTGCTGATCCGGAGAAAAAACACCGGCAAACGTCCAGTGTTTTTCCTGGATCAGCACAGGAATATAGGCCTTTTGCGCAATCGAACACAGCCCAACCATGCCGATACGGATCAGCACTGCGTCCGTTTTCGCTGTATTCACTGTGTCACCTTCAGTCAGGGAGTCATTCCCTCGGACAATACTCAGCGTTGTTGCGACAGCAAGTGCGCCAATTGCTGTTTTAATTCGGCCACGTCTTGCTACAGCACCAGCACTCGCTGCGCGAGATCCGTTGTTTCAGCAGGCATGCGATCTTCAGCGCTGTCGGTGGCTGATGCAACGGGTTCATCATCGCCAAACAGGTACATAAACCGATTCTCCCGCTTACCCGGCTCGCTCGCCAAGCGCGCCACAAAGGTGCCATCTTCCCGCGTTTGCAACAGTGTCAACGTCTGTTCGACTTCATCGACATCCGCAAATTCATGCAAGCGCGCCCCTCGGTTGCGCGATTCACCCGGAGTTTTCGCCCCGCGCAGCAACAGCGTTGTTACCAGCGCAACTTCTGCGGAGGAAAACTTCAGATCGCCGAATTCAGAGTTGCAGAACCGGTGCTCATACTTCATCACGCGATTACCAAAGCCGCTGAGGGTTTTGACGAGGCGCTTTTTAACCAGCACATCGAGCGTTTTTTGAACCTCGCTCTCACTGAGCTACAACACCGGCTCGCGGTTGATTTTCTGATTGCAGGCCGTTACCACGCCATTTAGCGAGATGGGGTACTGTTCGGGCGTGGTGATCCGTTTTTCCAACAAACAGCACACCACGCGCAACGCTTTGGCATCAAACTGATATTTCATTCTCTGGGCTCCTATCGCTGAGGCGTCCATTGTTCATTAGTCAAGGCAGTCAGAACATGATCCTGCTAGGTACCGTCGATTAACAAGTATTTTTTAGCATACACCTCACGTTCAAAGCACAGTCGCGTCAGCAGATTACCGCTGCGCTGATTGTGCGGCATGTAGTTGGCCATAATTCGGTGCATGTGCTGTTGGCGCTACATAGCGCAGCGCGGGCTGTAAGGCTTCATACATCATGCCCTGCCATTTCTCTCCGAGCGAATAGCCCAGATAGCACGCGTGGAAGGAGCCACGCAGGACGTTACTGAAATTGTATCGCTGAACCCGCCCGCGAAACGTTAAGCGCGTCGCTGGCGGATGCGCGTGCGCGCGGAAGTTACATGGGATTCAGCCGTCTGGGGTTGGCGCTGGGCTATAGCGGCGGCGGGTGGTTATTTGATACCGGTCATCGGCTTCATATGCCAGAACTGGGTCGTGTATTCAATATGTTGATTGCAGTGTGAAATGTCCGGTTTTTGATGTGGAATACAGTGGCTAAAGTTGATGTAAGATGCCCGTTTTGTAAATAGACATCTCCTGTGAAAAAACACGGTTATGGCAAAAGTGGCCATCAGCGTTACCGTCGTCAGTCATGCAAACACGGATGGCTACAGGGCTTACAACGACGAACTTCCAAAAGTAAAACACATTGTTAGCAAGCTGTATACA
>NZ_JAHWCO010000262.1:0-3165 GCF_020054415.1 Candidatus Symbiopectobacterium sp.
GCCATAAAGGCTGCGGATTCCCTTGACGTAAAATCAGTATGTTAAATCCAGAGCGTGGTGATGCATCCCGGAGCGATCAGCATTTTAATCCAAATCAGGCGTGTCATAACAGCATTATTCCCTATTATTCAACAAAGCCCTCCAGCGATAGGCATCATCTACTTCGCTGGTGAGACAGAGCGTCGAAAAAATCGAACTGTATGAACGGGCGTGTACCGCTTCCATAAAGCTGATGTTTGACAGTACTGCTTCCTCATGCGACATGACGGCGTCGGGCATAAAGGTAGGGGCACCCACGGTGTTTTGTATGGTGTCCAGCAGCGTAAGTCCAGTAAAAACGCGGATGGATAGCTGGCGCTCTTGGGGGGTTAACGTGCTCCGAGAGGGAATGTCGTTCGACAGTGGCACTTTCTCCGGCAGCCAGAAGTTACTGGTCAGACTATTCCACACTTCCAAATCCTTGTCGTCTTCGATTTTGTTCCAGTTGATCGCTTTTACACGTGTGAGCAGAGTCATCGTTAAATTCCTTCGAGAAACCTATCAGAGCGCACAGGAGACACAGCCTTGTACTTCGGTGCCTTCCAGCGCCATCTGGCGTATGCGCACGTAATAAATGGTTTTAATGTCTTTTTTCCAGGCATAAATCTGTGCCTTATTGATATCCCGTGTGGTGGCGGTATCGCGGAAAAACAGGGTTAACGACAGCCCTTGATCGACGTGCTGGGTGGCAGCAGCATAGGTGTCGATAATTTTTTCCGGACCTATCTCGTAAGCATCCTAGTAGTAATCCAAGTTGTCATTAGTCATGTAGGGGGCAGGGTAGTAAACGCGACCAATCTTGCCTTCTTTGCGGATCTCGATACATGACACGATTGGGGGAATGCTGGAAGTTGCATGGTTGATGTAAGAGATCGAGCCGGTTGGCGGCACCGCTTGTAAGTTCTGGTTATACAGCCCGTGCGCCATCACGGAATCGCGTAACTCGGTCCATGCTTGCTGTGAAGGAATAACAATCTACGCTGCCTCGAACAGTTCACGCACGCGTTCCGTTTCCGGCTGCTAGGTGCGTTCGATGTATTTGGCAAAATAGTCGCCGGACGCATAGGTCGATTGTGCAAACCCAGCAAAGGTGCGCCCACGCTCAATCGCCAGTTGGTTAGAGGCGCGCAGTGCATGATATGCCACGGTGTAGAAGTAGATGTTGGTAAAATCGATGCCTTCCGGTGAGCCATAAAAAATCCGTTCCCGAGCCAGATAACCGTGCAGGTTCATTTGCCCGAGGCCAATGGCATGGGAGTCATCATTGCCTTTGGCGATGGAAGGCACAGAAGCGATGTGGCTCATGTCAGAGACCGCTGTCAATGCGCGAATTGCGGTTTCCACCGTATTGCCGAAATCTGGTGAATCCATGGTTTTGGCTATGTTCAACGATCCCAGATTACGCGATATATCTTTTCCGATGTGGCGATAGCCTAAGTCGTCATCGTAAAGGCTGGCTTCGTTGACCTGAAGGATCTCCGAGCACAGGTTACTCATAGTGATTCGGCCATGAATCTGGTTGGCGCGATTCACCGTATCTTCAAACATCATGTAGGGGTAGCCAGACTCAAAGTGTATTTCGGCCAGAATCTGGAAGAACTCGCGCGCCTTGATCTGTGATTTGCGGATGCGTTCATCGTTTACCATCTCATGGTACTTCTCGCTCACGCTGATTTCCGAGAAGGGCAGGCCATACACCTGTTCCACATCGTAGGGAGAGAACAGGTACATCACCTGGTTGGTTTTCGCCAATTGGAAGGTGATATCAGGGATCACGACGCCAAGAGAGAGAGTTTTAATCCGGATTTTCTCATCGGCGTTTTCACGCTTGGTATCGAGAAAACGCAAAATGTCGGGATGGTGCGCATTGAGGTAGACAGCACCAGCGCCTTGCCGTGCACCCAACTGGTTGGCATAGGAAAAAGCATCCTCCAGCATCTTCATGATGGGGATGATACCGGAAGACTGGTTTTCAATACGTTTGATCGGTGCGCCAGTTTCACGGATGTTGGTCAAGGTAAAGGCAACGCCGCCGCCACGCTTGGAGAGTTGCAACGCTGAGTTGATGGTGCGCCCGATAGATTCCATGTTGTCTTCAATACGCAACAGAAAACAGGAGACCAACTCACCGCGCTGTTTTTTACCGCAGTTGAGAAAGGTTGGCGTCGCGGGTTGAAAGCGGCCGCTGATGATCTCATCGACCAGTGCGCTGGCAAGTTGGGTATTGCCCTTGGCCAACGCCAAAGCAACCAGACAGACACGGTCCTCATAGCGTTCCAGATAGCGTTTGCCATCAAAGGTTTTCAGCGTATAGCTGGTGTAGTATTTGAACGCGCCAAGGAAGGTTTGAAAACGGAATTTGTGCGCATAGGCCTGCTGAAACAGTCTGTTGATAAAGCTGAATTGATACTGTTCCAATACCTCAGCTTCATAGTAACCTTCTTCTACCAGATAGCGCAGTTTCTCCTCCAGATTGTGAAAGAACACCGTATTCTGGTTTACGTGCTGAAGGAAATAGCGTCGTGCCGCCAGCCGTTCTTTTTCAAACTGAATGTGCCCGTCAGCGTCATAGGGATTCAGCATGGCACTGAGCGCGTTGTCTCTTTTTCCCTGCGCGGGGGTATTGATTACGGATGTTGTTGCCAAAATTGGGTTACTCCTTTGCGCACATTGATGACATCTTCCGGTGTGCCGAGCAGTTCAAAACGATACAAGTACGGCACCTGGCATTTCTGCTCGATAATGTCGCCAGCCAGACAATACGCGGTGCCTAAGTTCATATTGCCTGCCACAATCACGCCGCGCAGACCGGCCCGGTTGTTGGCGTCGTTGAGGAAGCGAATGACCTGGTGCGGCACGGCACCTTTGCTGCTTCCTCCGCCGTAGCTGGGCACGACCAGAATGAACGGTTGCGCCACGTTGAGTACCGGCTGGTCTTCTGCTATCGGAATGCGCAGGGCGGGCAGACCCACACAAGCGATAAAACTGTATTAGTCGCGACTAGATCTGACACTGGACCTTGAAAGGTTGAGAGTTACCGGTTTTGATATGGGTGTCTGATCCTTAAACAAAACGCGAGGTAACTCTCATGCTTCATACTAACAATCCCATTATCAAACACAAAGC
>NZ_JAHWCO010000520.1:0-8970 GCF_020054415.1 Candidatus Symbiopectobacterium sp.
GCTTTGTGTTTGATAATGGGATTGTTAGTATGAAGCATGAGAGTTACCTCGCGTTTTGTTTAAGGATCAGACACCCATATCAAAACCGGTAACTCTCAACCTTTCAAGGTCCAGTGTCAGATCTAGTCGCGACTAATACAGGTTATTCACTGTGCTCAGCCACAAATTCTGCATTTTCTGAACTTCTCAGTCGTTCGCTTCCCGCTGTTCAGCGCGATATTGGCCCTGTGAAGCTGAGTGAGGCGCTGCAAATTCTTGCCGGTCCCGCCTGGCTTCTGAAAGTGGATGAGGTTAACCGTGAAATTTGTTTTGTTCTGCGCGATCAGTACCGCCAGTTTGACGCAGCGGCTACTGCGCTCACCCCGGCAAAGAGCACTACGTTAAGTTACCCGGTTCAGCCGAAACCCGTTCAATCAAAGGGCCCAACCATTCAGAAAAATTCTTTACCCCGTAACCCTTTCACAGGGGAAAACCTGCCGGTTGCAGGCCAAAAAACAGCGTTGACTCCACAAAGTTTGCCGGTACCGTCGCCGGCGCTGACCACCGATAAAGCGCAGAAAGCGCAAAAATCAGCGAACAGTCTTTCGGTTATGAATACGCCGATATCAGTTCAGGTACCTGCAGCTAAAGTCGCTCCGCAGCCCGTTTCTTCAGCTGCGGGAGTTCGTCCGCCGGCGGTGTCGCAGACTACAGTGAATGTCGCACCAAAAGCGTCCTCTGTGCGTCCAGTCACAACGCTCCCTCCCGCGCCACCTGTGAGCAGCCAGACGGCAGCATCTCTCATTCCAGGCACACCTGTTACCGTCGCCCCGGTTGGTCAGACATGGCGGGCAGAACCGGGTTCAACCCTTAAAGAGACGCTCACCGGCTGGGCTTCAAAGGCGCCGTGCAGCAATGGAGGCAACTGGGTCGTTATCTGGCCGGTATCGCTTGATTACCGCATTGATGCCCCTCTGATCTTCCACGGCAACTTTGAGTCGGTCATGGTTCAGGTCTTTGACCTCTATCGCAAGGCAGAAAAACCGCTGTTTGCTGAGGCAAACCGTATTCAGTGCCTGATTTCTGTTAGTGATACCCCTGCGGGCGGGGGGCACTGAGATGGGATTCGCGCTGCCGGTCCTGGTGTTTTGTCTGGTTATTGCGCTTATAGCGGGTGATGCACAGCGTCATTCGTCTGAACACGTACGTGCGGCTGTCCAGCAAACGCTGCCAGACCAGCTTGCAGCAGACATGCTGCGCACGGCCGATGCGGTTAATAACTGGCGCCACGGTCGCTGATGGTCCTGTTACCTCCGCTCAGACAGGAATGATCACTGCACCTGACAGCCGTATTAAATCCGTCATTCTGAGCAACCGGCTCTGGGTATGGGTACCTGCTACCGACGGCGTGTTTACCGCCCTGCGAAGCCAGTCAGTGACCTCAGCGCTGGCGCTGACCGTAAGCGACGGACGCCTGTACATGGCTGACGGCACCGATATGAATCTTTCCCTGCCTTCCGGCATGACGGAGGGCAGCGTTGTTTACCTCAATTAACTACCTCAGGGAGCTGCGGATGCCGCGTATACCTTTCTGCCTGGCAGCGCTGGCCATCGCTTTTATGCTGTCATCCTGTTCGCTGACAGAAATCAGCAAAATGGACAAAGAAGCCTCGAGCCAGGCTGACACTGCGCAGCGTGTGTTGCAGAGCCGGCAGGCAATGACGCAACCTACCGTCGTATGGTCCGATAAGCCCTGGGTGAACCTACAACCGGTTGCGCCCGTCGTGTCCACTCCGGATGAAAAAAATCTGCCTGCCAGATAACGATCAACCGGCCAGACGGTATATCACTGCCTGAGCTGGGACAACGTATTACAGCGTTGTGCGGTATTAGGGTGTCCATCACGCCTGATGCCTTTGCGGCACTCAGTAATGTCTCAACCAGTAGCGTTACCACCTCGCAGATGAATGGTCAGCTCCCTGCGCCTGATGATAATGGTCGTGTGCCATTGTCACAGATCGGCTCGGCATCAGGGTCGACTGCACCCGTTCAGCAAAGCACAGCCCTTGTACGTGGTATCAAATTCCAAGGCGATGTACGGGATCTGCTGGATATTGAAGCAAGCGGATACGGTCTCTCCTAGCGTAGTGATCGCAGCGGTGTGTATTTCTATCAGCAGGACACCCGCACCTTCCAGCTCGTCATTCTTAATACCAAGGTCAACAGCAGCGCCTCAATCAACTCTGGCTCAGGTAATCAGCTTGGTAGCGGAGGTGGAACTACGGGGGGACGACAGGTGACATCAGCTCTAATCAGAAGACTGATTACGGCATGAACAGTGACCTGTACGATGATATCCGTAAAACAATCGATCAAATGTTGACGCCAAAATCAGGCAGGTTCTGGTTATCGGCCGCCACGGGTACGCTCAGCGTAACGGATACGCCGGACGTGCTTGACCGTATCGGACGCTACATTGAATACCAGAACAAGGTCCTGAGTCGTCAGGTTCAGCTTAATATCCAGATTGTGAGCGTCAGTCAGACGCGTAATGAGCAGCTGGGACTGGACTGGGGGCTGATTTACAAATCACTTAATAACTTTGGTGCCAGTCTGACCGGCTCCATGGCCAATGCCTCCACGTCTGCTGCAAGCGCAGGTATTTCCATTCTCGATACGGCCTCCGGTAACGCAGCGAAATTCTCGGGCTCCAGCCTGCTGATCAAAGCACTGTCTGAGCAGGGTAACGTCAGCATGGCGCTGAATCAGACTGACCCGACAGCAAACCTGACCCCGGTGGCTTACCAGCTTTCAAGCCAGAAAGGCATCCTGTCCAGTTCCAGCACAACCGCCACGGCGAACGTGGGCGTCACATCATCAATGACTACGACGACTATCACCACCGGGCTGTTCATGACCATGCTGCCGTTTATTCAGGAAAACGGTGACGTGCAGCTGCAGTTTGCCTTTAGCTATACCAGCCCGCAGCAGATTGAGAAGTTTATCAGCGCTGATGGCAATACCCGTAATGACCTGCCTACAACGTCTACCGAAGGCCTTGCACGCAAGGTGAACCTCCGCTCCGGGCAAACGCTGGTGCTGACCGGTTCGGAACAGCAGAACGTCTCTGCAGACAAACAGGGCACCTTTACGCCTGGTAACTTCATTCTGGGCGGCGGTCAGACCGGTTCCCGCGGCCGTACAACGCTTGTCATCATGATCACTCCTGTCCTGCTGAGGTAAAAATGCCAGTAATGAAAAAATTGAGCCTTCGTACCGGCGTCCGGATTACGCATCAACGTCGCGACTGGATGGCCGGAATGCACTGGGAGCCGCAGCGAAACGCTATCGCCACCCGATTTCGCAGCCAGTCCTCCCCTGATACGCATTTTGTTTCTGCTGGACGGGGTAATGCTTCGATGCAGGGGCTCGTTTCACCGGGCCGCGCGCGGCGACATATTCATTCGCTCGCCGTGGCGTTTCTGCTTACTGAGGGCGGAAAAGCCTGGGGAATCTACCGCCTGAGTCACGAAGAGGACGTCTGGGTGTTCTTTGCCGCCATCGGCGGACAGCTTTCTGTGATGGGCGACGTGACCGGCTCCCGGGCTACCATCGAACTGGCTGCAAAAAATTTCCTGCGATTCAACGATGCCGATGCGCCGGGATTAAGGTGTGCCGCAACGGTGGACGACAATCACTATGTCAGTACGCTGACTGAAAGACTCAGCCGCACTCAGCTGAAGCGCTGCCGGCTGCGGAAGCGGGTCACTGCGATGTCTGTTATCTTGCCGGCGACCATCGTTACCCTTGCAGTTTTCTCTGGTATTTACTGGTACGACACAGCCTCTGAGAAGGCCGAACAGGCGGCTGCGATGGCTGCGTTTCGTGCCCGCATGGCCCTTAAGCCTGAAAAAGTCGCCGTGCCTGCTCGCGCACCGCATCCGTGGGCCTCGCAGCTTCCCGTCTCTGTGCTGCTCAGCAACTGCTGGCTCACTCGTGAACCCGTTTTTGCCTCCGTAGCCGGCTGGCGATTTACGGATGGCGAATGCGTGACGGAAGGATTGCGGTTGCGGTTTATTGCCACCCCCGGCGCAACCGTGGAGGACTTTTCCCGTCGCGCACGGGAGTTGCTGGGGCATTCAGCCGTCTTTAACCTGCAGGAAGGTGGCAAAAGTGGCGACGTTTTCATTCCTTTTAAACGCACGTCACCCGCCGGACTCATGGACGAAGCGCTCCCTGGTACTAACGCTCAGCTCATGCGATTTATTTCCCATCTGCAGCGCCGAAATCTCGACGTGAAGTTTACCGAGGTGAAGCCGCCCGCTGTCACGCCGGGCCAGGAAAAAACACGCCCCTGCAGGACTGGCGGGAATTCACGTTCTCCGTCAGCTCTCGCCTGCAGCCTGAGCGGCTGCTACAGGATTTTGATGCCACAGTGCTCCGCCTGAGTAGCCTGTCCATCACCATGAGCCCCCAGGGGCAGTTCGACTATACGATGAAGGGGAGCGTTTATGCGCAGAATTAATCACGCCGGCAGGAATTTTCTGCTGGCCGTTCTGCTCAGCGGAACGACACTGCCGGCCCTGGCCAGCGATCCACTGCAACCCAACGTCACGCTCTGTGAGCTTGAGGCTGCACAGGCGCGAAACCTCATCCTTGAGCAGAAAGTTCAGACAGCCCGGCTTGAGCAACAGCTGCGTGAAAGTCAGTCTTCTCAGGGTACGGATCGAAACTATCTGGCTAACGTAACCCAGCAGGTAATGCCACTGATGACGCAACCCGGCTCATCTCAACCTGCATCGACAGTTACCAGTAAACGTTCCGGCAGCGTGCGGCTTCAGGAGATTTACGGGCGCGGTAACCAGCTTCGTGCCCGTATTGTGCTCCCGGACGGTGGCGTGACAGAGGTGGTTAAAGGGGATCAAATTCCGGGTACCACGAAGCGTGTCACTGAGGTCACGTCCACGCTTGTGCGCCTCAATGACGATTCTGAACTCTCCTTCTGAGGCCATCATGACACCTGATAAAGAGATTATGGATTTTGTTTACGCAGAACGGCAGCCAGCCGGTGGGGTGACGCTGCTGATTGATGGTAACCGCCGAAAAGAAGCGGCGATTCAGCGCTGGGTAATGGACGTCACACGCCATTATCCGACAGCAACAACCGAGTTTGTGACCCTGAGCGAACTGAACAGTCGTCGGGAAGTGGCTGACCGTCAGGGAATGGGTTTGAATCAGGGGATCAGCGAAGCTGACATGGATAAACGGGACGTCAGCGTCTCACAGGACAAGGTCATCAGCTACATGAGGCTGGGCCATGAGTTCAATGCTTCAGACATCCATTTTGAGATTAGTGCAGACTGTAAACTGACGATCGTACAACTGCGAATCCATGGTGAGCTCGAAGTTGTTGATGAGGTGAAAGATGTGGAGGGCATGACGCTGGCATCGACCTCCTACCTGTCTATGTGCGACGTCCGTGAGCAGTCCTTCTTTGCCGGCCGTGAGCAGTCCGGACGAGTCGATGCAAAGTTTGCGCGCCGGGCCGGTTTATATGGTGCACGCTACGAGCATCGCCCCACACCTGACGGGTTAATTGTGGTCATGCGTCTCATCCCGGACGACGGCGATAAGATACCGACGCTGCCGCAGCTTGGTTTTTTGCCGGAGCAGATAAAGCTTATCATGCAGATCCTGAAGCTACAGGAAGGTATGGTGCTGCTGACCGGGCCAACAGGGTCAGGCAAAAGCGCCACGCTGCGCGTGTTCAGTGATATCTGGCTGAAACTGACCGGCGGTAAAAAGCGCCTGCTGACGCTGGAAAATCCGCCCGAGGGTCGTATTCCTGGCGCTATCCAGACGCCGGTTATGCCAGCCGATAACTCCCCGGAGGCTGTCAGCCGTGCCTGGAATAATGCCAACGCCTCAGCACTGCGCCTTGATCCGGATGCAATCCTGAACGGTGAGATGCGTGACCTTCATTCACTGATTGCGGCCATTTACGCCAGTGAAACAGGGCACGCGCTCTTCTCTACCCTGCACACCCAGAGTGCCATCGGCTCACTGCGCCGAATGGAACACTTTGGCGTGGACCGTCATCTTTTAGCGGATGCTGCGCTGATCACCGGCCTGATAGGCCAGCGTCTGGTGCCGCTGCTGTGTGAACACTGCCGGGTGCCGTGGCAGGTTAAAGCCTCCGATCTTGATCCCGATACCCGCGCCCGACTTGAGCGCTACTGCACCGTTGAGGGCCTCTGTGATACCAGCAAACTTTTCTTCCGCAATCATGAAGGCTGCCCGCACTGTCAGAAAACAGTGCCGCTGACCGGGCGCATTATCAGTCGCGGGGTGACGGGGCGTACGGCCGTGGCCGAGGTGGTCAGGACGGATGCGCGCCAGATGCAACTCTGGCTGTCACACGGTCCGTCCGTAGCCCGCCAGTACTGGATGAACAACGGGGGGATTACCCGCCGTATGCACCTGATGCGATATCTGGCAGAGGGGCGTGTCGACCCGCTTGAAGGCGACCTTATCTGTCCACTGGATGAAGATGAGGTAATGCATTGTGAGGTCCCTGATGGCATCCGCTAATCGCTTCACGCCAGACAGGGATATGTCGGTCGCAGAAAAACTGCGCTATCGCCTAGTCAGGGCGACCTTTACCGGCCAGTATCGCCAGCCCTTTTACGAGACCCTGCGCTTTCTGCTGCAGAACGGCAAACAACTGAAAGAGGCGCTGATCATGATCGGTGAGGTGCACACCGACTTTGGCCGGCGCTGGCATCCCTACCATGAACTGGTCCAGGACTGTCTTGAGGGGGTGAACGATAACCGCCCCGGACGCGCACTGCAGGATGTTCTCGCCGTCTGGGCACCCTATGAGGAGGCCGCGCTTATCAGCGCCGGTATGGAAACCGGCAACATTCCCGGTGCCCTGATGCAGGCCGACAAGCTCATTGTCGCCCGCCGGCGCATCTTTGGTCAGGTCATTTTCGCCTCGGTTTTCCCTGTCGTGCTGGTCTTGCTGGGAACGGGATTGCTACTGGCCAACAATCTGGCGCTGGTGCCAACGATGAGCAAAATGTCCGATCCGGTGGGCTGGACCGGGGCTCTGGGTCTGATGAACGGTGTCGCAATCTGGACTGGTCAGTGGGGGCTGACCGCAGCGGGGGTAGCAGCAGGTCTGACAGTTCTGGCCTTCTGGTCTCTGCCGCGGTGGACGGGACAACTGCGGCGCTTTGCTGATTACCTCATGCCCTGGTCAGTTTACAAAGACATGCAGGGCGCCGTTTTCCTTATGAATATCGGAGCGCTACTGGGTGCCGGCGTACAGGAACTCAAGTCTCTGCAGATCCTGAACGGATTTGCACCGCCCTGGCTGCAGGAACGGATTGAGGGGGCGATGGAGTGCATGAGCGAAGGTGATTCTCTGGACAGGGCTTTACGCAACAGTGGTTATGACTTCCCCAGCCGGGAAGCGGTGAACTACCTCTCACTACTTGATAAAGGCAGCAGCGCTGCATCGCTTATTACCAACTATGCCGATCGCTGGCTGGAGCAGGCGCTCGCGCGCGTAGCCCGGCGCGCAAACGTCACCAAACTCTTTTCTCTTGTTCTGATTATGAGTTTCTTCTTACTCATCCTGCTGATGGTGATGCAGATTCAGGACATGAACACGTTCAGCAATCATTAAGGAAAAATCATGTCATCAAAGGCTTTCCCGCAGCATCAGCGCCACCCCGACCGGGGCTGGGGCATTCTGGAACACGGTGCCATTGCGCTGGGTACCGTTATTGTTATCTGTATTGTTGGTGCATGGGTATGGAGCCTGTGGGGGAAAAGTCCGTTGGCGTGGAGGTGCCGAATCTCCAGACCATCGTGACCAATGCTCAGCAGCTTAAGCAGACACAGGGAGGCTATAACTTTACCAGTGGCACCACGATGACCGGTACGCTTATTCAACAGGGGGGCGCACCTAAAGCCTGCTGGACCATTCAGGGTACGGCTAGCTCTGGCTCCGCCACCATGTGGAACAGTTACGGCGGGCAGGTCGTGATGGCTCCGGTAGCGACTAATGGGTTTAACAACGGATTTTCCGTTACGACTCAGAAAGTACCGCAGGCAGACTGCATCTCCCTCGCCACCTAGCTGGGCTTCGGTGGTGCGTTCAGCGCCATCACCATCAACAGTACGGACTACAGCGATGGTGTGGTCAGTGCAGAAGAAGCGGGCAAATCCTGCTCTGCTGACAGCGGTATGACCGGTAACAATACCCTCGTCTTCACGCACAACGGCTGATGACATGCTGCGCATGTTCACGTTTCTGCTTCTGGCCATGCTGTGCCCCCGTGCGGGGGCCTTCTGCTTTGATGCTGCGGGCGTGAAATATCACATTGATCCCCTGTTGCTTAAAGCCATCGCCACAGGTGAGAGCAGCCTCCGGCCAGGGATTACTAATATCAACCGCGATAAAAATACCGGCCGGGCGCTCAGCACCGACTACGGGCTCATGCAGGTCAACTCAACACACATTCCATCGTTGATAGCTCAGGGGTTTATTCGCAGCCCCCAGGAACTACTGACGCGCCCTTGTCTAAACGTGCAAATCGGCACCTGGATACTGGCTAAGCATTTTCAGGTCTGTGGCATCAGCTGGAACTGCCTGGATTCCTACAACGCCGGCTTCAGAAAAGATCGTCATGAAACACGCGAATCCTACGCCAACCGTATTTATGCCATTTACCGCCAGTTTTTACTTAAATAACGGTGAGTTAAACTGTGACATTGCTGACGCTGAGCATGCCGTGGCCCACGCTTATCATCATTTTTCCACTGTGAATTTGTATCTTCAGTTGGCTTTGTTGAATAAATCAGAACTTGTAACGACTGCGCCCCATACGGGTCGATTGTTACGTGATGCGAATACTGTTCGGCATTCCTGATAGCGTGATCCGGTTAAGCGCTTTGACCATGGCCATGGCTTCACCCACC
>NZ_JAHWCO010000631.1:0-1358 GCF_020054415.1 Candidatus Symbiopectobacterium sp.
ACCAGATGTAATCTGACAGACACCTGTATAAATAATCGGTAACTGTCAGATCAGGTCTGAGCTAGTACATTTAATCATTTTAAAAATCGAGTCAACAAAGCCCTGTAAAGCCCTCAATGAAAGGCCAAACATGCGTTTCATCATCAGGACTGTGGTGATGGTCATATCTGAGTAGTGGAGAGGTCGTCCACGCCGTTCAGTAGTGTTTTTTTCCGTCCATGCAGCAATGGCTGATTCATCCAGCCATACGGTTAGAGAACCGCGCTGCTTGAGGGCCTTGTTGTAAGAGGGCCAGTTGGTGATTTTAAAATTTTGTTTTGCCATGGATACCTGATTTTGAAACAACTATGGTGATCTGCTCCGATGATTACCCAAAAGTTCTATTTATTCAACAAATCACGTTTTTGATGTAAAAAATCACTGGCAAGCAGGATAAGTCGCTGTTGCTCGCTAAGTCGTCACTTGAATACAAAGGCAAGGATATGTGCTGTTAAAATGCCGTAAAACAGGGCATGATAGCAACCACTTAAACGGAGAGGTGCCAGAGCGGCTGAATGGACCGGTCTCGAAAACCGGAGTAGGGGCAACTCTACCGAGGGTTCAAATCCCTCCCTCTCCGCCAATAAACCTGTAAAATTAATAAATTATGATGCATTTTTGATTTTTTCCGGCATAAAGCCCTGCATTAAATATCTCTTTAAAATCATCTTCCGTCCCTAACCCTCTCATTTTTATCATGTTGTACTTTTCTGAGCAGCCCTCCTAGCTCACACTCTTGAAATAAATTATTTTTAGCCTTCGCTGGCGTTTGAAAGGCGGGCAGCAAAGTTGATGGTTTGTCAGAGAAAAAAGTATGTCGATGAAAGTCAGTGAAGTTATGAAGTCATGAAGGCAGTAAAGCTGTGGTTTAAGCTGAGTAACTATGATGTGTTACAGGAGATAACAGTTAATGACCTGAAGAGGGCGGTGATTACTCGATTAGCGTTAGCTGAACATTGCCAACTTTGAGCCTGTTTAAGATTTTGTGTAAATGCCTTTCCTCAGAAGTGACCGTCAAGGCGGTCACCGAACTCGATAATAAAGCGACTCATTGCCATACGCCAGTCCTGTAAGGGCATCGTACATTTCTGTGATGCCGCCTGGATTGCCAGCCATACGACCTTCTTCACCGAGTCATCAGTCGGGAACACCTTGCGTTTCCTGATTGCATGCCGGACCACGCTGTTCAGTGATTCTATAGCGTTCGTCGTGTAGATTACCTTGCGAAGTTCCTGCGGGTACGAGAAGAATGTCGACAGGTTGGCCCAGTTTGACTGCCAGCTCCGGCTTATCTGCGGATAGCGGTGATCCCATGTCCC
>NZ_JAHWCO010000115.1:0-3002 GCF_020054415.1 Candidatus Symbiopectobacterium sp.
CGGATGGATGAACGCCGGGGGTGTGCCGACGTGTTCGCCGCTCGCCTGGAAAGGCTGGCTCTGCATATCACCGGTAACAGACTGGGCAGTATTGATGCTGCCGAACTACTGCGAGATGTCGCACAGCGTATCCAGAACGACGCGCAGGAGAGCCGCTGATGCCCGATGCAATGGATGTTATCCAGTGGCACGAGGAAGAAGCGCGTCAGCGCCATATTTCCCGCGCGTTATCCAGACCCAGTGCGGTTTCGCGGGTGCGCTGTGTCCGGTGTGATGCACGCATCCCGCCAGCCCGCCGCCGTGCGGTTCAGGGCGTGCAGTACTGCGTGACCTGCCAGGAAACCATTGAGCGTAAACACAGACACGACAGCAGGAGGAAAGCATGAAACCGATCTTGAAATGGGCAGGCGGAAAGTCTCGTCTGATGCCACGCTTAAGGCCTTTGCTGCCAACGGCGGATTGTCTGGTTGAGCCGTTTGTGGGTGGCGCATCGGTCTTTCTCAATACCGATCACCGCCGCTATGTACTGGCCGATATCAATCCCGACCTGATTAACTTCTACCAGGCGGTGATGGATGCACCTGAAAGCGTTATACGGGCCGCGCTCCCCCTGTTCAGACACAACAATAACCACGAAGATTATTACCGCCTGCGTGCCGACTTCAACCAGTGGCGAGTGTTTGTGGGGATTGAGCGTGCTGCCGTGTTCCTGTACCTGAATCGCCATGGCTACAACGGCCTGTGCCGCTACAACCTGTGTGACAAATTTAATGTCCCGTATGGTCGTTACAAAAAGCCGTATTTCCCTGAAACGGAAATCCATCTGTTCGCCGAAAAGGCCCGCGATACCCATACCCGATTTGTCTGCCTGCCCTTTGAGGAAACATTGGCGTTTCATGTAGATGAACACTGCGTTGTTTATGCCGATCCACCTTATTTCCCGCATGAGGACAGAACCGGCTTCACAGGATATTACATTAAGCCGTTTCAGGACGACGCGCATCAGGCACTGGCCGATGCCCTGATGGAAGCCAACCAGCGGCACGGTGTGCCCGTTGTGCTCTCCGGCAGCGATACCCCTAGGACGCATGCCGCCTATCGGGGCTTTACGTTTCACTACACGCACGCCCATTACAGCATTGCAGCCAGGGCAGCCAGTCGAGGTAACGTAAATGAAGTGATTGCCACGCTGTCCGCTGCCAGTGCCTACAGACAGGAGGCGGTATGAGCCGGGGTGCCTGGTACAACGAGATTTCCCCCTTCGCCGCACAGTGGCTGAGAAACCTGATTGCCGCCGGGCATATTGCGCCCGGCGATGTTGATGGACGCTCAATTGAGGAGGTGAACCCCGATGACTTGCGAGACTACACCCAGTGCCATTTTTTCGCCGGTATCGGCGTCTGGTCGTATGCCCTGCGAAAAGCAGGATGGCCCGATGATAAACCCGTGTGGACGGGCAGTTGCCCCTTCCAGCCTTTCAGCGCGGCAGGCAGGGGCGGCTGGTTTGATGACAAGCGGCACCTCTGGCCCGCTTTTCACTGGCTCATCAGCCAGTGCCGCCCTGAGTACGTTTTTGGTTAACAGGTTGCAAGCAGCCATGCAAACCTCTGGTTCGACCTTGTACAGGCTGACCTGGAAGCACTGGACTACGCCTTCGGGTGTGTGCCGTTTCCGTCTGCGGGCGTCGGTGCCCCGCACATTCGCGACCGGGCGTACTGGGTGGCCTACGCCGACCACGCGGGACGGGAAGGATGGCAAGGAATGCCCGAATGTGCCGCTCAATGCATTGCTGGGGCGCGTGGTGTGGCTGACGGGCTGGACACAAATGACGCAGCCTGTCCGACTAACGGCTTCTGGCGAGAGGCTGACTGGCTGCTGTGCCGGGATGAAAAGTGGCGGCCAGTTGAATCCGGCACATTCCCGCTGGTTGATGGGGCTGCCGCCAGAGTGGGACGCCTGCGCGCCTATGGCAATGCCCTCAACGCGCAGGCGGCCACCCTGTTTATCCGTGCCTTTGGCGTAAAACGGTCAGGAATAGTGCTGTATGAGTAGAAGGTTCGCAACGTCTGGCTAATCCGTGTTGTGTATTCGTTTGTGGGGATGATATCTGATGATGGTCACGTTTGAGGCTAACGGCAGGAAAATAACGGTGGACAGTAATGCTATCGCTCATTCCTTTCCCTCGATAGTCAGTGAGGGAGAGTGCTTCATTACATTAAAAAATGGCCGACAGTTTCGAGCCAGAAATGTCAGTGAGCAGGATGTTGAGGGCGATCACGGTCTGTGGGTCGCTATGAGAAAGCAGATGTGAGGTTGATGAACGTGAAAAAGCCCTTGTTTTTATCCGCCGTCCGGCGCTATGCTAGCCCGGCATCGACAGAATTCGGTGTCGGGTTTAGCAGCCCGAGCAAATCGGCGGACAGCCGCTTATTCTTGCGGTTTTTTTACGTCCGTAAAAACCTGAGTTGCGCCCAGATTATGGTGGGGCGTAACGGGGGAGCCCTCGTGCTCGCCGGTTTCCGATTGCCCGGTCTGCTAACCCTGTTACGTCTCGCCACCCCGTTTAGCAGCGGGATGCGAGGTTCGAAAGAACTGCAATCGGAGGCCGCCGCTATGGTTGCTACCCCTACCCCCGCTTTACCTGAAACCCTGTCCCTTGACTGTTACCGCAGGCTGCACCGCGCGCGTGAAACCGCCCGCTGGCTCTCTCTCGATCTGCATACCCGTCCCCCTAATGGACTGAATCAATATTACCTGCCGTTTGTTTTTTCCTGGCTGGCCGATGACCTTGGCGCCATTCATCAGGAACTGAGCGCGCGGGGGCCTACCCGTGGAACGACAAGCCCTTACTGCCGATTGAACGCGGTATCCCGACCCATGAGGAGATGCACCGCGCCGCACGCCGTCAGGAAGACTATCTTCAGGCGAAAAAGTAGGTCTATAGCCAGTTGGAAAGCGTCAGCGCCAGCCTTTACTGGCGCTTCGACCAGCGCGAAAAACAA
>NZ_JAHWCO010000573.1:0-2193 GCF_020054415.1 Candidatus Symbiopectobacterium sp.
ACACTGCGTAACCGATTGCAACGGCTCAATCGCAAGACGCTCGGATATTCAAAATCATCCGAAATGCACGATAGGATCATCGGTACTTACATCGAACGCGAGTACTACGTTTGATGCTACATCAACTCATTGAATACACAAACTAAATAAACTTTACTTCTTTGATCTTTGCCATTTGTAGTTTTTCTACAAATCAGTAAACTTCCCTGTTTTTATCACATTTCCTTATACCAGAGCGCTATTTGATGTCTGCCCGTCAGGCATTTGTTTACGTTCACTTTCTACAGAGAAACATCATGATCGAACTCCTTATAGGTGTTGTTGTGACGGTGCTGGTGGGCCGTTACATCATTAAAGGCTATTCCGCGACCGGCGTTCTGATGGCTGGCGGGTTGCTGCTGCTGCTGATCAGCGTACTGATGGGGAAAAGCGTACTGCCCGCCAGTGCGAAGTCCACGGGGTGGGGCTTAACGGATATTGTTGAATACGTCAAAATTCTGCTTATGAGCCGCAGCGGCGACCTTGGCATGATGATCATGGTACTGTGCGGTTTTGCCGCCTACATGACGCATATTGGTGCCAATGATGTTGTGGTAAAACTGGTTTCACGCACGCTGAAAGTGATCAACTCCCCTTATTTGCTGATGATTGCCGCCTATTTCGTGGCCTGCTTGATGTCACTCGCTGTGTCATCTGCCACCGGATTGGGTGTGTTGCTGATGGCAACGCTGTTCCCAGTTATGGTGAATGTGGGCATCAGCCGTGGAGCAGCGGCTGCTATCTGCGCCTCGCCGGCGGCATTGATCCTGTCGCCGACCTCTGGCGACGTGGTGCTGGCGGCGCAGGCTTCGCAAATGAAGCTGGTGGATTTTGCCTTTAAGGTGACACTGCCGATCTCCATTGCCGCCATTGTGTCTATGGCTATTGCCCACTTTTTCTGGCAGCGCTATATCGACCGAAAAGAGAACATCAGCCACGAAATGGTCGAAGCGCAAGACATTGAAACCAATGCGCCGCGCCTGTACGCCATTTTGCCGTTCACGCCGATCATCGGTGTGCTGATTTTTGATGGCAAGTGGGGGCCGGAGCTGCACATTATCACCATTCTGGTGATCTGCATGCTGCTGGCTGCTATGTGTGAATTCCTGCGTTTCTTTAACGCCAAAACCATTTATGCTGGGCTGAATGTCGCTTATAAGGGCATGGCCGATGCCTTCTCCAGCGTTGTGGTGCTGTTGGTTGCTGCCGGTGTGTTTGCACAGGGGTTGAGCACCATCGGCTTTATCAGCGGTTTGATTGGGTTGGTGCAATCCTTTGGCAGCGGCGCTCTGCTTATCATGCTAGTGCTGGTAGTGATCACCATGTTGGCTGCAATGACCACCGGGTCGGGTAACGCACCGTTCTATGCGTTTGTCGAACTGATCCCTAAGCTGGCTTCACAGATGGGCATCAAACCAGCCTATCTGGCGATCCCGATGCTGCAATCTTCTAACCTTGGCAGAACCATTTCTCCGGTGTCTGGCGTAGTGGTTGCGGTGGCGGGGATGGCGAAGGTTTCGCCGTTCGAAGTGGTAAAACGCACATCCGTGCCGGTATTGGTCGGGCTGATTGTGGTAGTGGTTGCTACGGAAATTTTGATCCCGGCATAAGATAAATGGGCATCCCTCACTGTGTATCGGTGGGGGATGCTTCACTTTTATACCTCATAATCCTGCTCAGGCGTATGCTCCTGAGTGATTGCCACTTTAACAATACGGTTGCTCTCCATGCTTAATATCTTGAAGCGATAGCCGTCGATGGTGAGTTCATCGCCTTCTTGCGGTACGCGCTGCGAATATTCCATCGTTAAACCGGCCAGTGTGTAATATTCGCGTTTTTCATCCAGGGTAAGAGGGATGTACATGGCGAGATCTTCCAGTGGCGTATAGCCGTTGGCAATCCAGCTCCCGTCTTCATTTTGCGTGATGTCGTGGCGCGCATAGACATCTTCTCCCTCGATCGGCAGATTTCCTGCGATGGTTTCCATGACATCACTCAGCGTAACAATGCCTTCTAGGCTTTGTTGAATAAATCAGAACTTGTAACGACTGCGCCCCATACGGGTCGATTGTTACGTGATGCGAATACTGTTCGGCATTCCTAATAGCGTGATCCGGTTAAGCGCTTTGACCATGGCCATGGCTTCACCCACCT
>NZ_JAHWCO010000125.1:0-8435 GCF_020054415.1 Candidatus Symbiopectobacterium sp.
ATACAGTGGCTAAAGTTGATGTAAGATGCCCGTTTTGTGAACAGACATCTCCTGTGAAAAAACACGGTTATGGCAAAAGTGGCCATCAGCGTTACCGTCGTCAGTCATGCAAACACGGATGGCTACAGGGCTTACAACGACTAACTTCCAAAAGTAAAACACATTGTTAGCAAGCTGTATACACAGCGTATTGAGCGTGCACATCTGACACTGCGTAACCGATTGCAACGGCTCAATCGCAAAACGCCCGGATATTCAAAATCATCCGAAATGCACGATAGGATCATCGGTACTTACATCGAACGCGAGTACTACGTTTGATGCTACATCAACTCATTGAATACACGACAAAAAATACTTATAAGATTGCCAGATTAAGTCACAATCTGCCTGATTTGGATACGATTAAGCAGCGCAAGCGACCGCAACGAACACGGAACGCCATCTCGAGATGGTCATTATATAATGCATTGATATTAAAACATATGTAATGAATTTTTTGGTTTTTATCCCTTTTTAAGCCTGACCCGCATTTTTTACCGTAAGGTGACGCTCGAATGTTTCATTTATGTTAAATTAAACGACGGCGTGGGGGACGGCGCATACCGGGTATCGCACGTTCGTCAGCCATTTTCTCTTCTTTGGAGGTTTTGTGCAGTTTTTTATTGTGCTGGTCGAGCCAGCTCGCACAGAGAACGTGGGGGCGGCAGCCAGAGCCATGAAAACCATGGGATTTCATTCACTGCGTATTGTTGACAGTCAGGCGCACCTTGAGCCAGGTGCACGCCGCGTGGCGCACGGGGCCGGTGATATTCTGGATAATGTGACCTGCTACCCTACGCTTGCTGACGCGTTGGCCGATGTGGATTTTACCGTCGCGACGACAGCGCGCTCGCGAGCCAGGTTTCACTATTACTGCACGCCGACAGAGTTGCTTGGGGTGATGCAGGAGAAACAGCAGTGGGTCAGTTCGGCAGCGCTGGTGTTTGGCCGTGAAGATTCTGGCCTCACCAACGACGAATTGGCGTTGGCGGATATATCGACGGGTGTGCCGATGCAGGCAGACTACCCGTCACTGAATTTAGGGCAGGCCGTCATGGTCTATTGTTACCAGTTGGCGAAACTGATGCAGGTGCAGGCAGAGACTGCTCAAGCCGGGCAGTTGGTGGCGCTGCGTCATCGGCTGGAAAAGCTGTTGGTGACGTTGCAGGTAGACTATGACGAGAAACTGCGTGATCGGCTACTGCAACGCATCGGGCTGTTACAGCAGCGGGATACCGCCATGCTGCATACGCTGCTGCACGATATTGAGAAGGCGCTGAAGTGAGATGAAAAAAAGAAATCCATTGACTTCATGTCGCGATTGCCTTAACTAATAGAGGATAGAAACCGATTTGTTGATCGAGAGTCCTTTACGCATGCGTCAAATCAGCCTAACCACCACCATTATTACCAGTAACGGTGCGTACTGACGCGTAGAAAAGAATCTGAAAAAGCCCGCACCTAAACAGTGCGGGTTTTTTTTACGGCGAAGAGCAGGCTCCGCCGACCAGGGCCGCCAGCGGCGGCAGCCAAAAGCGCACGGCGTGTTTTGGTGACTGAAACTCAGGAGAAGAGATAAAAATGCGAGTGTTGAAATTTGGCGGGACTTCTGTGGCGAATGCGGCGCGTTTTGCGCGCGTTGCCGATATCATCGAGAGCAATGCGCGTCAGGGACAGGTTGCCACCGTGCTGTCTGCCCCGGCGAAAATCACCAACCACCTAGTGGCGATGATTGATAAAACCGTTGCGGGCCAAGATATTCTGCCGCATATCAATGATGCCGAAACTATCTTTTCTTCTCTGCTAAAAGGGCTGGCAGAATCTCAGCCGGGTTTCCCATATGAGCGCTTGTCCACGCTGGTACAACAAGAACTGGGCCAGTTGAAACAGGTTCTGCACGGCATTTCACTGTTGGGGCAATGCCCGGACAGCGTCAACGCCAGCATTATCTGCCGTGGCGAGAAACTCTCTATTGCTATCATGGAAGCGGTATTTCAGGCCCGTGGTTATAAGGTCTCGGTTATCGACCCGGTAAAACGCCTGCTGGCACAGGGGCATTATCTGGAATCTACCGTGGATATCGCGGAATCCACGCGCCGTATCGCCGAGCAAGGCATTCCTTCCGATCACGTGATTCTGATGGCGGGATTCACGGCGGGTAATGATAAAGGGGAACTGGTGATACTGTGCCGCAACGGCTCTGATTATTCTGCCGCCGTGTTGGCCGCCTGTTTACGCGCTGACTGTTGTGAAATCTGGACTGACGTGGACGGTGTCTACACCTGCGACCCGCGTCAGGTGCCTGATGCGAGACTGCTGAAGTCGATGTCGTATCAGGAAGCGATGGAGCTATCCTACTTCGGTGCCAAAGTACTTCACCCCCGTACCATCGCTCCCATTGCCCAGTTCCAAATTCCCTGCCTGATTAAAAATACCGAAAATCCCCAAGCGCCCGGCACTCTGATTGGTTTAGACAGCACCGATATCCAATATCCGGTAAAAGGCGTCACCAACCTGAACAATATGGCGATGTTTAACGTATCCGGCCCCGGCATGAAAGGCATGGTAGGGATGGCAGCGCGCGTGTTTTCGGCGATGTCCCGTGCGGGCATCTCAGTGGTGCTGATCACGCAGTCCTCTTCCGAGTACAGCATCAGCTTCTGCGTGTCGCAAAGCGAACTGGCGCGTTCCAAGAAAACGCTGGAAGATGAATTCTATCTGGAACTGAAAGACGGTGTGCTGGAGCCGCTGGATATCACCGAGCGTCTGGCGATCATTTCCGTGGTGGGCGACGGTATGCGCACGCTGCGCGGCCTTTCTGCACGCCTGTTCTCCGCATTGGCCAGTGCCAATATCAATATCATCGCGATTGCGCAGGGTTCCTCTGAGCGCTCCATCTCTGTGGTGGTGGATAACGACGTGGCGGTGACTGGCGTGCGTGTGGCGCACCAGATGCTGTTTAATACCGATCAAGTGATCGATGTGTTCGTTATCGGTGTCGGCGGCGTAGGTGGTGCCTTGCTGGAGCAAATTCACCGCCAGCAGCAGTGGCTGAAGCAGAAACATATCGATCTGCGCGTCTGTGGTATTGCCAACTCCAAAGCCTTGCTGACCGATATTAACGGCATTGCGCTGTATTCATGGCGTGAAGCGCTGAATGAGGCACGCGAACCCTTTAATCTGGGTCGTCTGATTCGTCTGGTGAAAGAGTATCATCTGCTTAACTCGGTTATCGTGGACTGTACCTCTAATCAGGCAGTGGCAGATCAGTATGCTGACTTCTTGGCCGATGGCTTCCATGTCGTCACGCCAAACAAAAAGGCTAACACCGGTTCCATGAGCTATTACCAGCAACTGCGCAGCGCTGCCGGTAAATCACGCCGTAAGTTCCTGTATGACACCAACGTTGGCGCCGGGCTTCCTGTGATTGAAAACTTGCAAAACCTGTTGAATGCCGGGGATGAACTGCTGCGTTTCACCGGGATCCTCTCGGGGTCGCTCTCCTTTATCTTCGGTAAGCTGGATGAAGGGATGAGCTTGTCGCAGGCGACGTTGCAGGCGAAAGCCAATGGTTACACCGAACCCGATCCGCGTGACGATCTGTCCGGCATGGATGTGGCGCGCAAGCTGTTGATTCTGGCGCGTGAAGCGGGCTATAAGCTGGAGCTGGCTGATATCGACGTAGAGTCGGTGCTGCCGCCGTCCTTTGATGCTTCAGGCGATGTCGATACCTTTATGGCGCGTTTACCCGAGTTGGATGCGCAATTCAGTGAAAAAGTGGCGCAAGCGCGGGAAGCAGGTAAAGTGTTGCGTTATATCGGCGTGATTGAAGAAGGGCGCTGCAAAGTGCAAATTAGCGCAGTGGGCGGTAACGATCCGCTGTTCAAAGTAAAAGACGGTGAGAATGCGCTGGCGTTCTATAGCCAGTATTACCAGCCATTGCCGCTGGTGCTGCGCGGTTATGGCGCGGGTAATGATGTGACAGCGGCCGGTGTGTTTGCCGATCTGTTGCGCACGCTGTCATGGAAGTCAGGAGTATAATGATGGTTAAAATTTATGCGCCCGCGTCGATCGGCAACGTCAGCGTTGGGTTTGATGTACTGGGCGCGGCGGTTACGCCTGTTGATGGCTCACTGTTGGGCGATTGCGTAACCGTAACGGCTGCTGAGAGCTTCAGCTTACGTAATGAAGGCCGTTTTGTTGGTAAACTGCCGAGTGAACCGAAAGAGAATATTGTCTACCAGTGTTGGGAGCGGTTTTGTCAGGAAGTGGGGAAAACTATTCCTGTCGCTATGACGTTGGAAAAGAACATGCCGATCGGCTCGGGTCTGGGATCCAGTGCTTGTTCCGTGGTTGCCGGTCTGATGGCGATGAACGAATTTTGTGGCAAACCGCTGGATGATGCGCGTTTGCTGGCGCTGATGGGTGAACTGGAAGGGCGTATTTCAGGCAGCGTACACTACGATAATGTTGCGCCGTGCTTCCTGGGCGGTATTCAACTGATGATCGAGCAAAACGGCATCATCAGTCAGCCAGTGCCTGCGTTTGACGATTGGCTGTGGGTCATGGCCTATCCGGGGATCAAAGTGTCAACGGCGGAAGCGCGTGCCATTCTGCCCGCGCAGTATCGCCGCCACGATTGCATCAGCCATGGCCTTTATCTGGCGGGCTTTATTCACGCTTGCCACACCCGCCAGCCTGCGCTGGCGGCGGCGTTGATGCAGGATGTGATCGCCGAGCCGTACCGTACGCGCCTGCTGCATGGGTTTGCAGAGGCGCGTCAGGCGGCAAAAGATATCGGTGCGCTGGTGTGCGGTATCTCTGGTTCTGGGCCGACGCTGTTTTCCGTGTGCGACGATATGGAAAAGGCGCAGCGTCTGGCCAGTTGGCTGCAAGATAACTATTTGCAGAACGATGAAGGGTTTGTTCATATTTGCCGTCTGGACACGACAGGCGCACGTCAATTGGGATAAGGCATGAAACTTTACAACTTAAAAGATCACAACGAGCAGGTCAGCTTCGCGCAGGCGATCAAACAGGGACTTGGACGCCAGCAAGGGCTGTTCTTCCCGCTGGAATTGCATGAGTTCAGTTCGACGGAAATCGATGATCTGCTGGAACTGGATCTGGTTACGCGCAGCAGCCGCATTCTTTCTGCCTATCTGGGTGATGAGATTGCGCCGGAAACCGTTTATCAACGTGTTAAAGCGGCATTTACCTTCCCGGCTCCGGTTGCCACGGTCTCTGAAGACATTGCATCTCTGGAGCTGTTCCACGGCACGACGCTGGCGTTTAAGGATTTTGGCGGGCGCTTTATGGCGCAAATGCTGGCACAGGTCTCCAACGGAGAAAAAGTCACCATTTTGACGGCAACCTCCGGTGATACCGGTGCGGCGGTCGCGCACGCGTTTTACTGTCTGGATAACGTGCGTGTGGTGATTCTGTATCCACGCGGGAAAATCAGCCCGTTGCAGGAGAAGCTGTTCTGTACGCTGGGGGGCAACATCCATACCATCGCGATCGACAGCGATTTCGATGCGTGCCAAGCGCTGGTGAAGCAGGCGTTTGACGATGAAGCATTGAAACAGGCTATTGGCTTGAACTCAGCCAACTCCATCAATATCAGCCGATTGCTGGCACAAATCTGCTATTACTTTGAAGCCGTGGCGCAGTTTCCTGCCGCCGCGCGTCAGCAACTGGTGGTGTCGGTGCCGAGTGGCAACTTCGGTGATTTGACCGCCGGTCTGTTGGCAAAATCCCTCGGCTTACCGATCAAGCGCTTTATCGCTGCCACCAATGCCAATGACACCGTGCCACGTTATCTCAGCAACGGCGAATGGGTGCCTAACTCGACAGTAGCAACGCTGTCTAACGCCATGGATGTCAGCCAGCCGAACAACTGGCCGCGCGTCGAGGAACTGTTCCGTCGTAAAAACTGGGCGCTGCCAACGCTGGGATTTGGTGCTGTGAGTGATGACGTGACCAAAGCGACCATGCATGAATTGGAAGCGTTGGGCTATACCTCTGAACCCCATGCGGCCATCGCTTATCGTCTGCTGCGCGACCAACTTCAGCCGGGCGAGTTCGGTTTGTTCCTGGGGACGGCGCATCCGGCGAAATTCAAAGAGAGCGTAGAAGCCATTCTGGGGAAAACCCTGGATCTGCCGGAAGCGCTGGCGCAGCGTGCGGATCTGGAATTGCTCTCGCACAACTTTGCACCCGATTTCGCGCAACTGCGTCAGTTCCTGATGGCGTTGCCGGAATAACCCCTGTTGTTATAAGCGTTGTTGTTATAACCGTCGATGTTCATCGTTCCCCGCGCCGTGCGGGGAACGGTAACCTTCACTGCGCGTGGCGCTTAAAGACAAGTTCGTTCTGGGTCGCGCCATATTCCGCAAAGAAGTAACCTTCCAGATTGAAATCTCGCAGCTGCTCAACCTGCGTCAGCCGGTTTTTGATAATAAAACGGCTCATCAAACCGCGCGCCTTTTTGGCGTAGAAGCTGATCACCTTGAACTTGCCGTTTTTCTCATCCAGAAACACTGGTTTTATCAGCGTAGCGTTGAGCTTTTTGACATTGACGGATTTGAAGTATTCATCCGACGCCAGGTTGACGAGAATATCATCACCCTGCACCTGTAGCGCTTGATTGAGGTGCTGCGTGATGGTATCACCCCAGAAGTGATAAAGATCTTTGCCAGCCTTGTTCTCCAGCCGCGTGCCCATTTCCAGACGATAGGGTTGCATCAGATCCAGCGGACGTAGTACGCCATACAGCCCGGATAACATGCGCAGATGCTGCTGGGCAAAATCGAAATCCGCCTCGCTGAAATCTTCTGCGGCAAGCACGGTATACACGTCGCCTTTGAAGGCCAACAGTGCTTGGCGTGCATTGTCGGGGGTAAAATGGGGCTGCCATTCGCTAAAACGTCCCGCGTTGAGATCCGCAAGTTTGTCACTGATGCCCATCAACGAGGCGATCTGTGCCGGTGTGAGCCGTTTACACTGGGCGATCAGTTCGCTGGCATGGTCCAGCAACGCGGGTTGCGTGTAACGCTCGGTGGCTAACGGGCTGGTGTAATCCAGCGTTTTCGTTGGCGAAATGGTGATCAACATGGCATGGCTCCCCTGTTTTTGTTGCAAGTACTGTAGCAAAAAACACGGAAAAAGGGGCGATGGCTGCAACAGGAAAAGGCTGTCTTGCGCGGGGGGCGGTGCGTGTTATTATCGAAACATAAGTAAGTTATAAGTGCGAAACACAAGACGACGTTCATATACCCACAACGAGATATGCCAACATGACGGATAAACTGACTTCCCTACGCCGATTGACCACGGTCGTGGCTGATACCGGTGATATCGCTGCGATGAAGCTCTACAAACCGCAGGATGCTACCACCAACCCTTCCCTGATTCTGAACGCGGCGCAAATTCCTGAATACCGCTCTTTGATTGAAGACGCGGTGAAGTGGGCGCGTGAGCAGAGCAGCAAACGGGAACAGCAGCTTGTCTATGCAACGGACAAACTGGCCGTCAATATTGGTCTGGAAATCCTGAAACTGATCCCTGGACGCATCTCCACGGAAGTGGATGCACGCCTCTCTTATGACACTGAAGCGAGCGTTACCAAAGCTAACCATTTGATTAAGCTCTATAACGATGCAGGCATCAGTAATGATCGCATCCTGATTAAGCTGGCTTCAACCTGGCAGGGCATCCGTGCCGCCGAGCAGTTGGAAAAAGGAGGCATCAACTGTAACCTGACACTGCTGTTCTCTTTTGCACAAGCGCGTGCCTGTGCGGAAGCCGGTGTCTTCCTGATCTCTCCGTTTGTGGGCCGTATTCTGGATTGGTACAAAGCCAACACGGATAAGAAAGAGTATGCGCCGCAGGAAGATCCGGGCGTTATCTCCGTTACTGAAATCTATGAGTACTACAAAGCGCACGGTTACGAGACCGTGGTGATGGGCGCAAGCTTCCGTAACAGCGGCGAAATTCTAGAGCTGGCGGGCTGCGATCGCCTGACCATTGCGCCAGCATTGCTGAAAGAATTGTCGGAATCCACCGGCGATGTGCCGCGCAAACTGGCTTATAGCGGTGAGATCAAAGTGCGTCCGGCGAAAATGACTGAAGCCGAGTTCTACTGGCAGCACAATCAGGACACGATGGCGGTTGATAAACTGGCAGACGGTATCCGCAAGTTTGCTATCGATCAGGGCAAACTGGAAAAAATGATTGAAGGTCTGATGTAATTAACTGTACTAGCTCAGACCTGATCTGACAGTTACCGATTATTTATACAGGTGTCTGTCAGATTACATCTGGTTCAGATTCTTTTCTGCCCAGATCCGTTTTCCATCGAGTAAAGTGGCCATCGGCGTACGCCCGCAGCA
>NZ_JAHWCO010000042.1:0-1340 GCF_020054415.1 Candidatus Symbiopectobacterium sp.
GTCTGAGAGACTACGATGCTCAGGTGGGCGAAGCCATGGCCATGGTCAAAGCGCTTAACCTGATCACGCTATCAGGAATGCCGAACAGTATTCGCATCACGTAACAATCGACCCGTATGGGGCGCAGTCGTTACAAGTTCTGATTTATTCAACAAAGCCTTTGATAATGGGATTGTTAGTATGAAGCATGAGAGTTACCTCGCGTTTTGTTTAAGGATTAGACACCCATATCAAAACCGGTAACTCTCAACCTTTTAAGGTCCAGTGTCAGATCTAGTCGCGACTAATACACGTAGGGAGATCCAACATATGGCCCATTTTGGCCGCTTTCGTTGCCAGATAGTGCTCATTTTTAGGGTTACGTCCCACGACTAACGGCACTCGTTCAACAATGTTGATGCCTGCATCGTTGAGGATTTTTACTTTTTGAGGATTGTTGGTCAGCAAACGTACTTCATTCACGCCCAATAGCTTGAACATATCCGCACATAGCGTGAAGTCGCGCTCATCAGCCGCAAACCCGAGTTGATGATTTGCTTCGACGGTATCGGCCCCTAGGTCTTGTAACGCATAGGCACGAATCTTGTTCAACAAGCCGATATTACGCCCTTCTTGTCGGTGATAGAGCAGCACACCCCGCCCCTCTTCAGCAATATGGCCCAATGCGGCTTCCAGTTGGAATCCGCAATCGCAGCGCAAGCTGAACAATGCATCACCGGTTAAACATTCGGAATGGACACGTGCCAGAACAGGCGCTGGACCGGAAATATCACCGAAAACCAGCGCGAGGTGATCGTGTCCTGTGGCTAACTCTTCGAATCCTACCATGAGGAAATCGCCCCAAGGGGTGGGTAATTTTGCTTCGGCCACCCGTTTAAGCTGCATTTTACATCTCCAACACAAAAAGATTGCGCATATCCTACTGCCGGATAACGCAATTAACCAGTAAAAACTGGTCGTGTATTCAATGAGTTGATGTAGCATCAAACGTAGTACTCGCGTTCGATGTAAGTACCGATGGTCCTATCGTGCATTTCGGATGATTTTAAATATCCGGGCGTCTTGCGATTGAGCCGTTGCAATCGGCTACGCAGTGTCAGATGTGCACGCTCAATACGCTGTGTATACAGCTTGCTAACAATGTGTTTTACTTTTGGAAATTCGTCGTTGTAAGCCCTGTAGCCATCCGTGTTTGCATTACTGACGACGGTAACGCTGATGGCCACTTTTGCCATAACCGTGTTTTTTCACAGGAGATGTCTGTTCACAAAACGGGCATCTTACATCAACTTTAGCCACTGTATTCCACATCCAAAACCGGACATTTCACACTGCAATCA
>NZ_JAHWCO010000180.1:0-1159 GCF_020054415.1 Candidatus Symbiopectobacterium sp.
GCTGATCCAGCAGCCGACCCATACGCCAGTATTGGACGCTTCTCTTTTGGCGGCACGCCTGCTCGCACAACCTACCCAGCTTTTACCGCTGCCAGTTTGCCCTGTTATCAGGATATTATTGCTGTGGGTGATGTAATGCCCGTTCAGAAGCTCGCGCATCTGTTCGGCCTTTAACCCTCGGGATACCGGATAGCAAATACCCTCAGGGGTTGCACCGTGGCGCAACCGCGCCCGCTTTCTCAGCCGACCAACACGGCTTTTTTCACGATTCAATAGTTCTTCTTCGACAAGTAGCCCCCAGGCGTTCTGCGAACCCCAGCTCATTGTATGTACCAGGTGCCTCACGCTGGCATATCATGCCATCGGCCATTGCTGACAGCTTGAGCGCTCTGAGTTTGGTTAGCAGGTCATCAGTCATAACGACTCCTTTTTCAGTGGTAATATTTCGGACCACGCAGATTATCGTGCTCTAGTGGAAGCTGTAACTCTCTATTTTATTTAACTGTTTCTCCGATGCCCTACCTGTTATGACGCAGCAGATTCTCGATAAAACGCATTTCCGGATGGTTCAGCCCGCAGGCCGTGTCACAGTCTTTTTCAAGACGTTCGGAGCAGTATTTTTTCTGGAGCGACAGCAGGCCTAGAACAGCCCGATAAGCTTGCTCGGGATGATTCTTCGCCTTTGGCATCGCTTCCACCACCTGCCGAGTCCCCTTGCCGGTCCTCGCGGCATTATCCAGCAGCTTTTCAGGTGTCCAGCTGCTGTGCCCGCGGTGATTGACCGTCATGTGTGCCGGATTAGTGGTGTGACTGTACTGCCGATCGCTACGAGGGTGCTGTGCCACGCAGCGGCCCTTATGCCAGACCTGGACCAGCGTCTGCCCGGCTTTTACAGACAGCCGTTCACCAACCAGCTCGTGGGGGAACGGAGTACCAGTGGCGGTCGTATTCGACGTGATAGTCCGGAGCGACCTTTACCGCACGGTATTCGGTATATTCATATGTCAGGGCTGGCAAGGGCTGCAAACACGGCGCATCGCGCAGCGCAAAGCGCTGTGCTCGGCTCTGGCCCCCATAACCTTTCATTGGGCGGTTATTCAGCTCGGTCATTAGCTCCCTGAGCCTGACGTTGAGCGCATGTACCGTATGGAAGGTTTCA
>NZ_JAHWCO010000685.1:0-7371 GCF_020054415.1 Candidatus Symbiopectobacterium sp.
AACGGCCATGTTCCGGTTCAAAAGGCTTCTGGGTGGTCATCTAAGTCTGAGAGACTACGATGCTCAGGTGGGTGAAGCCATGGCCATGGTCAAAGCGCTTAACCGGATCACGCTATTAGGAATGCTGAACAGTATTCGCATCACGTAACAATCGACCCGTATGGGGCGCAGTCGTCACAAGTTCTGATTTATTCAACAAAGCCCGCATAAAAAAACAAAATTAAAAGAATTAATTAGCAAATATTTAACAATTTAATAAATGTCTTAAAGTTATTTCTAAAGAGTCCGTTGTTAACTATATGTAGGGCTGTTTGGAGATATCATCATGAGAGCATGGCTTCTGTATGGCGAACTTCTGTCATGGGCGGGTTTTTCACTTCCCACCGCGATTGCTTCTTCCACCATCAACACCGGCGTTATTCATATTGTTGGCACCATTGTTGAACCCCCTTGTGATATTTCAACGCATTCACAGCAGGTGACGGCACAGTGTTTTCGGCAAGGACAGCAGCACACGCTCACCAAGCTAACGCAACAGCACGCGTTACCCCAGTGCGTGGGTTTCATTGCCCCCCTGTCCTTAAGCGAAACGGTCAAAGTAGTGGTGATCAGTTACCAATAACGGCAGACTAACGTCTGCCGCAAGGCGTGATTTTTATCACGATGTGCTACCCAACAGTGTGGCCTTCATTGGTCACACCATCAGGAAAGGAAGGCGACTCCTTGCTTAAGCACCAAATCGCAGGCTTTGGTTTTAACTTTTTCTGCCAACGGTGTGCTGCCGATATTGTTGAGGTTTAGCGCCTGCCCATCCTTGGTCTGCAACAATCCAGCCATTCCCTGGGTGTAATCCGTTTGTTTCTGTTTTTCGGCGCTGTTCAGCCCCAACTTATCAAGCAATTTATCTTTTATATTTTCGGTATTGGTGGCAGATACCAGCTTCTGCTTGATGCAGTACTGCAAAATACCCGCAGCATTGCCCATGCTGCCCGCGCTCAATGCCTGCGTGCCGCCCCCAAGCAAGCCGGTTAAATTTGTGGTTGAGCCGCCATTTTGCCCAAGCTGGCTGGCAGCACTGGACAGCGTATCCTGCCAGTTGGCTGCCTGAAGATTTCCGGTCATTAGCAGGCTGGAAAAAACAGTGCAGTACAGGGTGCGGTTTATCAGATTCATCACGCGGTCACTTTGTTTTATGAAAACGGGTTTAGGAAAACAGGTTCAATAAAAAAGGAGATACACTGCCGGGCAGTATACCTCCTCTTTAGGGCGGCAACATCAACGGTTGCTAAGCATTTTCCGTTACAGCACGATATTACCGACCACAAAACCAAATGCCACGGACAATGCAATCGTTAACACCCCCGGCACCAGAAAAGCATGGTTAAAAACATACTTGCCGATGCGAGTTGAACCTGTGTCATCCATTTCCACCGCCGCCAGCAAGGTGGGGTAAGTTGGCAGAACAAACAGTGCCGATACCGCAGTAAAAGAGGCCACCACCGTTACCGGTGAAACACCAAGCACCAGGGCGGCAGGCAGTAATGCTTTCGCCGTCGCAGCCTGGGAATAGAGCAGCATCGACGCAAAGAACAGCACAACGGCCAGCATCCAGGGGTAGTTTTGCAGCAACGCGCCAGCGGTGCTCTGGATATCATTGATGTGCGCTTTGACAAAGGTATCTCCCAACCAAGCGACGCCCATGACGCACATGCAAGCACTCATACCCGATTTAAACGTACTGGCAGAAAGTACTTTGCTGGTATCGATTCTACAGGTGATGGCAATGAGCGTAGCGATGGTCAGCATGAACACCACAATAGCTTCGTTACGTGGCAGCACAGGGTTAGCAATCAGCTTCACTGTGTCACTGATTGCCGTGGCGTAGCCCACAACGGCAACAATCCCAAGCAGGAACAGCAGCACCGACAGTTTTGCACCCGGCTTGATCTCCAACGTACTGGCGGCGCGCACCGACACTTCGCCATTCTTAAGCCGCTGCTGATAGACTTCATCATCTTTCAGCTCTTTACCCAGAAAGTTGGTGACGACCGCCGTTAACAACACGGCAGCGAGCGTAGTGGGGATGCATATTCCCAAAAGCAACAGATAGCTGACACCATGCGGTTCCAGAATACCGGCTGCAAAAACTACTGCCGCAGAAATAGGAGAAGCGGTGATCGCCACCTGAGAGGCCACAACAGCGATGGAGAGCGGACGCGACGGACGAATCCCCTGCTCTTTCGCCACTTCCGCAATCACTGGCAACGTTGAAAATGCAGTATGCCCGGTGCCCGCCAGTAGCGTCATAAAGTAGGTGACCAACGGCGCGAGAAAGGTGACATATTTAGTCTGACGGCGTAACAGTTTTTCCGCCAGACTGACCAGGTAATCCATGCCGCCCGCTACCTGCATGGCGGCGATGGCAGCAATGACCGCCATAATGATTTCGATCACATCAAACGGGATAGCTCCCGGTTTGATATGGAGACCAAGCGTCAGCACCAGCACCCCTAACCCACCGGCAAAGCAGATACCGATGCTACCAAGACGCGATCCTAGATAAATGGCAAGCAGAACGACAAAGAGTTCCACGACAAGCATACAATGCTCCTTAACGATGTTTAAAAGTCGTGCGATGGTATTGTTGTTATTATCTTTTTTTATAAGTGTACATCAGGCACAGGGCTAACCTGTGCCTGGGGTTAACCAATCGGAGAGTTAGGCGTTTTCGTCGGTATAACGCTTCGCTTTGTAGGCCGGATGCATCAGATTCTGCGTGGAGAAAATGTCATCCAGTTCACTTTCGGTCAGCAAGCCACGCTCCAGAACCACTTCACGCACGCTCTTACCGGTTTCGGCGCAAATCTTGCCAACAATGTCGCCATTGTGGTGGCCAATAAACGGGTTGAGGTAGGTGACAATACCGATGGAATTGAAGACATAAGCTTCACAAACGGCTTTGTTGGCGGTGATGCCATTGACGCATTTTTCCAGCAAATTGTAGCAGGCGTTGGTGAGGATCTGGATAGACTCGAACATCGCCTGACCGATGATCGGTTCCATCACGTTGAGCTGCAACTGACCCGCTTCAGACGCCATAGTGACGCAAGTGTCGTTGCCGATCACCTTGAAGCACACCTGATTGACCACTTCCGGTACCACTGGATTGACCTTGGCCGGCATGATGGAAGAGCCCGCCTGCAATTCCGGCAGGTTGATTTCATTGAGGCCAGCGCGCGGGCCGGAAGAGAGCAGACGCAGGTCGTTGCAGATTTTCGACATCTTCACCGC
Organism: Candidatus Symbiopectobacterium sp.; assembly: GCF_020054415.1. Classification (NCBI taxonomy): domain Bacteria; kingdom Pseudomonadati; phylum Pseudomonadota; class Gammaproteobacteria; order Enterobacterales; family Enterobacteriaceae; genus Symbiopectobacterium; species Candidatus Symbiopectobacterium sp. Next base: position 3,292 of record NZ_JAHWCO010000685.1, read on the forward strand.
CAGACGTTTCAGCGCACCATGCACCATCACGTAAGCACCGCAGTCGGAGGTGGCTTCGATCAAATCCTCGGCCGGGACGCACGGCAGCCCGCTTACTTCTGCCAAGCGTTGTACCACAAGATGCTGGTACTCATCCGGCGTATTCAGTCGCGTGCCGATGGCCGTCGCGCCCAGATTCACTTCCAGCAGCAGTTCTGCGGTACGCAGCAGGCTTTTGTTCTCTTCTTTCAGCAGTACGTAGAAAGCATGGAATTCCTGGCCCAGCGTCATCGGCACCGCGTCCTGTAGCTGGGTGCGTCCCATCTTCAGGATGGTTTCAAATTCTTTGGCCTTGTGCTCGAAGCCATCCGCCAACTGAGTTATGGCTTCGACCAGTTTCAGGATGGAACTGTACACCGCAATACGAAAGCCGGTGGGATAGGCATCGTTGGTGGACTGGCACTTGTTCAGATGATCGTTAGGGTTGAGGTACTGGTATTCGCCTTTGTTATGGCCCATCAGTTCCAGACCAATGTTGGCGAGCACTTCGTTGGTGTTCATGTTCACCGAGGTGCCCGCGCCGCCCTGATAGACATCAACCGGGAACTGATCCGTGCATTTGCCGTTGTTCAATACTTCATCGCAGGCGCGGATAATGGTATCGGCGATCGGGCGGGGAATGGTTTTCAATTCACGGTTCGCTAATGCAGCCGCTTTTTTAACCATCACCATCGCGCGCACAAATTCAGGAATATCACTGATTTTATGATTACTGATATAAAAGTTATCGATAGCACGCAACGTATGAATACCGTAATAAGCATCGGAGGAAACTTCACGGGTACCCAACAGATCTTCTTCAATACGGATGTTATTTGACATAGTCACTATTCCTTTTTTAATTCATGAACCGTTTTTATTATTGACCCACCGGTTCATGCCGCTTACAAATAGGGTCCATGGATTAGGGTCCATGGATTCATCAGCCAATAAAAGGCCGCACGATATTTTTCAATATCGAGTAGTATAACGTGTTGCGAATGCTGTGATGAGTGACCTAAAGGGGCTTTGTTGAATAATAGGTAATCATGCTGTTTTTCCATGCCAGTTTTGGTTGAAAATGCTTGTCATCTCAGGTGTACACTTTTCTCATGAGGCCTAACTGCATAATTTTACGTTGCGATGATCCGTCGTTTCACTGGGCTGCCAGCATAAAATCTATTTATTCAACAAAGCCACCTAAAGGCGTTTCTCCGGTCACTTTACCAACTCTGCACATTATTCATGGTATACAACGCACCACATCAAAGATGCGTATTTTATTTTTCTGTAATAGCGCCTGGCGCTATTTCATTGCTTTAGGTTTTTTTACTGAAATTCGTTGTCCTTATTCCGACGTTTCATCGGCATTGATTGAAACCAATTTTTCAATACCGCGATGCAGGCTTTCCAGTTTAGGAATAAATACCGTTTCGATAATTTCACGCGTCACGTCACAGGCCTCCTGGACAAAGGCGCTGTATTCATCACGATGCGCCAAAATATACAACGAGCGCTTCATGTTCAGCTGTTCAGGCATATGGGTCAGCACCTGGCGCGAACACGCTTCAGATTGTAAAAAACTGATCGGTGTGGTCACTGCCCATCCCAAACCTGCGGCAACCATCGCCGTCAGGGTATCCGCATTATCAAACTCGAGCTGATTAGGTACACGGATATCAATCCGGCGCAGATAACGTTCAATCTGCATGCCAATCTGAGAGTTGCGGTTAAAACGTACCAGAGGCATGGTGGCCGAAAGCTCTCGAAGATCTTCAATCGTCCTGATACGTTTACGATAATCCGGAGGCGTGATAATGAAATAGCCTTCAGAGAACAGGCGATAACGCACCACGCTGTCGCTGTCCATCAGCGGATCGCTGGTCACGATGAGATCCAGTTCACGCCGAATCAGTGCTTCACCTTGTTGGGGACTCAGCCCGGTTCTGATTAACAGCTGCGATGAGCTGCTCAATAAACGTTTGGTAAACACCGATCCGCAGGTGATCGCAAAAGAATCCACCAAGCCGATACGCAGGTCTGGTTTGATGCCCTTACCCGCTTCCAGCACTTGTGCTTTCAGGTTGGCAATTTCTTGCGTCAGCACCTCACCGCGATTTTTAAGCGCAATACCATAGGGCGTCAGAACAAACGGACGGCGCGTACGGTTTACCAGCATCACGCCAAAATCATCTTCCAACTGGCGAATGGTCTGCGACACAGCCGATGGCGTCAGCCCTAGCCGGGAAGCGGCCGCTGTCATGCTTCCCTCTTCCGCCACGGTCACAAAAACCTGAACGGCATACATATCTATCGATTTATTGGCTGACATTGTTTTTTTAACCGTTGAATATCGTCCGCGTTTCATCACCATCAATCTGGTTCAGCACGCGATGGACACGACGTTCTTTCGCATTGGCAAGAGCCGCAGACCTTGTCACTGAGACCAGCCTAGAGAGCCGAGCATAGAAAAAATGTAAAACAAGTCACTGATTAATTTTTTCTTATAACTAGATTTAGCTACACTCAAGGTATCACATCGTGATAATTCACTGTAGTAATCGAGTAATTCACTATTTTTTCTGCCACAACCGGCCTGCAACAGAGAGCACGTCCTTGGGGAAATTTGCGGCTATCCTGACATCTTCTATAGAGATTTGCCCCAACGCTGCGTCAGTGCAAGGTGTGTCGTGGTATGTATTGCACGTGTTATCGGCGACAGATGCAAGGCCGATTTAAGGAAGACAGGCATACGCCATGCGTTATCAAGGTGGGCACACAGCGTAATAGCGTGCAGTGCCAACTACGGGCAGGTTATTTCACCTTGCGGTACTGGGGCTCACGCTGCTCTTGCGTCTGTTTGGCATCAATACTGCGTTCTGCCGTTGGGCGCAGCAGCAACCGGCGCAGGCCAATGGGTTCTCCGGTTTCAATACAATAGCCATAATCTCCCATTTCGATACGGCGCAACGCATCATCTACCTTTGGCAGCAGACGGCTTTCTCTGTCGATTTGTCTGAACAACATGCGTAGTTCTTCTTCATGCGCCGCTTTGTCGACATCATCACCACTGGTATCGTAGCGATAGATATCTCCCTTCAGTTCCCCAATGTGCGCCAGGATAGTCTGCCGCTCCATTTCCAACCGCCGACGGAAAAAATCCCGCTGAGTGCTATTCATATAGTCTGCTTCTGACATGCCAAGCAGCGTTTGTTCATCAATAGGCTGCGTTGAATCGTTCATTCAGGCTCCTCATGTTGTTCTATCTCCACGCTGTGTAATCCATTCAACATCCACATCAAGGTGCGCAAGCCACGCGCTTAATATGTTATAACATAACACTAATTATTTTAACTCTTTATGTAATAACAAATTCACCCTGCGTAAACTGTGTTCATCCACATAAAATAAGAAAATAGCTTCATGATTCGCCCGTTTCGCCACTGATTCAGTGCTATCAGCGCTGAAAATGGTGCATAAACGCCTGCTGTAAGGAAAGTAGCGGAGTTAAAACATATAAAAATAATAAATATCAATACATTGAATTACTTCATCGCTCAAAAAATAGGCGACAAAGCACGACAATACACGACATTTTTATCAATAAGTTACCGTCCATTTCGACCTGCCAACTACGCCAGAATCGCCCAGATTTGACAGACTTGAGGGAGGGGGATTTCGATGGCATACCGTAGCCTGAGCAAGGTATACTGCGCCAATGACAACATCATCACTCTCCCAACATGACTCCCTGTTCAAAAAGTTCCTCGGCGATATCACGGTCGCCCGAGACTTTCTGGAAATCCGTTTGCCGCCTCATCTACGGGAACGCTTCGATTTCAGTACGCTGGCAATGGAGTCGGGCAGTTTTATCGAAGACGACCTGCGCACCCAGTGTTCGGATATGCTCTATTCCGTGCAGACAAAATCTATGGTCACCCCCATTTTTGCAACACTGATTTTTGACTAATGGTGGGCTTGCTTCAATCTATCCGGCGTCTCTGTGGGCGAGATGCCCGCGCCTCGATGAGTTCCGCGCCTGGTGAACCTGAAAAGGCCCTC
>NZ_JAHWCO010000551.1:0-7654 GCF_020054415.1 Candidatus Symbiopectobacterium sp.
TGACGACGGTAACGCTGATGGCCACTTTTGCCATAACCGTGTTTTTCACAGGAGATGTCTGTTCACAAAACGGGCATCTTACATCAACTTTAGCCACTGTATTCCACATCCAAAACCGGACATTTCACACTGCAATCAACACATTGAATACACGACCGTTTAACGCGTAAATGACGAGATTGGACCTGTCTTACTGTGCTTTGACAACTGTCGATGGTACGGCAGCCGTCAGTGATATGACGACAATGACAGAGTACAGCAAGACAGGCTCCAGAAAATTAACTGATTAGAAATAGATAAGGAATACACCATGTCAGAACGTTTGAATAATGACGTGGATCCGATCGAAACTCGCGACTGGCTACAGGCGATCGAATCGGTTATCCGTGAAGAGGGTGTTGAACGTGCACAGTACCTGATCGATCAGGTATTGTCAGAAGCGCGCAAGGGTGGCGTAAACGTAGGGGCAGGCAGTGCCGTTAGCAACTACGTAAACACCATTGCTGTGGAAGACGAACCCGCCTATCCGGGTAACCTGGACCTTGAGCGCCGCATTCGTTCCGCTATTCGTTGGAACGCCATCATGACAGTGTTGCGCGCATCCAAGAAAGATCTGGAACTGGGTGGTCACATGGCGTCCTTCCAGTCTTCCGCGACCCTCTACGAAGTGTGCTTTAACCATTTCTTCCGTGCACGCAGTGCTCAGGATGGCGGTGATCTGGTGTATTTCCAGGGCCATATCTCTCCGGGCATCTATGCACGTGCCTTCTTGGAAGGGCGTCTGACCGAAGATCAGATGAACAACTTCCGTCAGGAAGTACACGGCCAGGGGCTTTCCTCTTATCCGCACCCGAAATTGATGCCGACCTTCTGGCAGTTCCCGACCGTCTCCATGGGGCTGGGTCCAATTGGTGCTATTTATCAGGCTAAATTACTGAAATATTTGGAAAACCGTGGTCTGAAAGACACGTCCAAACAAACCGTTTACGCCTTCCTGGGCGACGGTGAAATGGATGAGCCGGAATCCAAGGGGGCTATCACCATCGCGACCCGCGAGAAACTGGACAACCTGGTCTTCGTTATCAACTGTAACCTGCAACGTCTGGACGGACCGGTTACTGGTAATGGCAAGATTATCAACGAGCTGGAAGGCATCTTCGGTGGTGCTGGCTGGCAAGTGATCAAAGTCATGTGGGGCGAGCGTTGGGACGAACTGCTGCGTAAAGACACCAGCGGTAAACTGGTCCAACTGATGAACGAAACCGTTGACGGTGACTATCAGACGTTCAAATCCAAAAACGGTGCCTACGTGCGTGAGCACTTCTTCGGCAAATACCAGGAAACGGCTGCGCTGGTTGCCGACTGGAGCGACGATCAGATTTGGGCCCTCAACCGCGGTGGTCACGATCCGAAGAAAGTCTTTGCTGCACTGAAAAAAGCGCAAGACACCAAAGGCAAACCGACCGTTATTCTGGCGCACACCATCAAAGGTTATGGTATGGGTGATGCGGCAGAAGGCAAAAACATCGCTCACCAAGTCAAGAAAGTTAACATGGACGGCGTGCGTTACTTCCGCGACCGCTTCAATGTGCCGGTGGCTGATGCTGACATCGAAAAACTGCCGTTCATCACTTTCGACAAAGATTCTGGTGAATACAAATACCTGCATGAGCGCCGTCAGGCTCTGGGTGGTTACCTGCCGTCTCGTCAGCCGAACTTCGACGAGAAACTGGAGCTGCCGACGCTGGAAGATTTCAGCTCTCTGCTGGAAGAGCAAACCAAAGAAATCTCCACCACCATCGCCCTTGTGCGTACCCTGAACGTGATGCTGAAGAACAAGTCGATCAAAGATCGTCTGGTTCCGATCATCGCTGACGAAGCGCGTACCTTCGGTATGGAAGGTCTGTTCCGCCAGATCGGTATCTACAGCCAGAACGGCCAGCAGTACACCCCGCAGGACCGTGAGCAGGTGGCTTACTACAAAGAAGACCTGAAAGGTCAGATCTTGCAGGAAGGCATCAACGAACTGGGTGCAGGCTCATCCTGGCTGGCGGCGGCAACGTCTTACAGCACCAACAACCTGCCGATGATCCCGTTCTACATCTACTACTCCATGTTCGGGTTCCAACGTATTGGCGACCTGTGCTGGGCAGCGGGTGACCAACAGGCGCGCGGCTTCCTGGTCGGCGGTACTTCTGGCCGTACCACGCTGAACGGCGAAGGTTTGCAGCACGAAGATGGTCACAGCCACATTCAGTCGCTGACCATCCCGAACTGTATTTCCTACGATCCGTCCTTCGCTTACGAAGTGGCTGTGATCGTGCAGGACGGTCTGGAGCGCATGTACGGTGAAGCGCAGGAAAACGTCTACTATTACATCACCACGCTGAACGAAAACTACCACATGCCAGCCATGCCGCAAGGCGCGGAAGAAGGTATCCGTAAGGGTATCTACAGACTGGAAACGGTAGCGGGCGCGAAAGGCAAGGTTCAGCTGCTGGGCTCGGGTTCTATCCTGCGTCACGTTCGCGAAGCGGCACAGATTCTGGCCAACGACTACGGCATCGGTTCCGATGTTTACAGCGTGACCTCCTTCACGGAGTTGGCGCGCGATGGTCAAGACTGCGAACGCTGGAACATGCTGCACCCGACCGACGCACCGCGCGTACCGTACATTGCTCAGGTGATGAACGATGCACCGGCTGTTGCGTCCACTGACTACATGAAATTGTTCGCCGAGCAGGTACGTACTTACGTTCCGGCCAGTGATTACCGCGTACTGGGTACTGATGGCTTCGGTCGTTCTGACAGCCGTGAAAACCTGCGTCATCACTTCGAAGTTGACGCTTCCTACGTAGTAGTTGCCGCACTGGGCGAATTGGCTAAACGCGGTGAAGTTGAAGCTTCTGTGGTGGCTGAAGCCATCAAGAAATTCAACATCGATCCTGAAAAAGTTAACCCGCGCTTAGCATAAGAGGGAAAGAGTAATGGCTATCGAAATCAAAGTACCGGATATCGGTGCAGATGAAGTTGAAGTCACCGAGGTGATGGTGAAGGTGGGCGACAAAGTAGAAGCTGAACAGTCGCTGATTACCGTGGAAGGCGACAAAGCCTCCATGGAAGTGCCTTCTCCTCAGGCTGGCGTGGTGAAAGAGATCAAAATAGCTGTCGGCGATAAAGTGGCGACGGGCAAACTGATCGTGGTCTTCGACGCTGAGGGTGCGGCAACTACGGCACCGGCTCCGGCGGAAACCAAAGCAGCTGCCCCTGCGGCAGCCGCCAGCGCGGCGAAAGAAGTGGCCGTGCCGGATATCGGCGGCGACGAAGTTGAAGTCACTGAAGTGATGGTGAAAGTCGGCGACAAAATTGCCGCTGAACAATCTCTGATCACCGTAGAAGGCGACAAAGCCTCTATGGAAGTTCCGGCACCGTTCGCGGGCACTGTGAAAGAGATCAAAGTCAGCACTGGCGACAAAGTGAAAACCGGCTCGCTGATCATGGTATTTGAAGTGGAAGGCGCTGCGCCTGCCGCCAAACAAGAAGCCGCTCCGGCAGCGCAACCGGCGAAAGCCACTGCACCTGCACCTGCACCGGCTGCTGCCAAGGCAGATGCCAAAGGCGAGTTCGCTGAAAACGATGCTTACGTTCACGCAACGCCGGTTATCCGCCGTCTGGCGCGTGAGTTTGGCGTAAACCTGGCGAAAGTGAAGGGCAGCGGCCGTAAAGGTCGTATCCTGCGCGAAGACATCCAGGCTTACGTGAAAGACGCGGTTAAACGCGCTGGATCTGCACCTGCGGCGGGCGCAGCGACCGGTGGTTCTCTGCCGGGTCTGCTGCAGTGGCCGAAAGTGGACTTCAGCAAGTTCGGTGAAGTGGAAGAAGTTGAACTGGGTCGCATCCAGAAGATCTCTGGTGCCAACCTGAGCCGTAACTGGGTGGTTATCCCGCACGTTACGCACTTTGACAAAACCGATATCACCGATCTGGAAGCGTTCCGTAAACAGCAGAACGTCGAAGCGGAAAAACGCAAACTTGATGTGAAGATCACCCCTGTGGTGTTCATCATGAAAGCCGTTGCGACTGCGCTTGAGCAGATGCCGCGTTTCAACAGCTCGCTGTCTGAAGATGCTCAACGTCTGACGCTGAAAAAATACATCAACATCGGTGTTGCCGTTGATACGCCGAATGGTTTGGTGGTTCCGGTGTTTAAAGACGTGAACAAGAAAGGCATCATCGAGCTGTCTCGCGAGCTGATGGCTATCTCCAAGAAAGCCCGTGATGGCAGGCTGACTGCGGGCGAAATGCAGGGTGGCTGCTTCACCATCTCCAGTATTGGTGGCCTTGGTACCACGCATTTCGCACCGATCGTCAACGCGCCGGAAGTGGCTATCCTGGGTGTGTCCAAGTCTGCGATGGAACCGGTCTGGAACGGTAAAGAGTTTACGCCGCGTCTGATGATGCCGATCTCTCTGTCCTTCGACCACCGTGTCATTGACGGTGCTGATGGTGCTCGCTTTATAACCATCATCAACAACACCTTGTCTGACATCCGCCGCCTAGTGATGTAATCGAAAAAGCCGGCCTTACGGTCGGCTTTTTTCTGATAAGCTGTTATTTGCTACAGCTGTCAGTGATTAAGGACAAATCGTTAGTCTCCTGTAGTTTACAAAATTGTTAACAATTTTGTAAACTACAGTGGCAAAAGACACGTCCCGGTGGAAGAGGGCGTTAAGACTCAATAATAATGACGTCACAGACCCGCCGGAAATCAATTAAGAGGTCATGATGAGTACAGAAATTAAAGCTCAGGTAGTGGTACTGGGTGCTGGCCCTGCGGGTTACTCTGCGGCGTTCCGCTGCGCGGACCTAGGGCTGGAAACCGTACTGGTAGAGCGCTACTCCACGCTGGGTGGTGTGTGTCTGAACGTGGGCTGTATCCCTTCTAAAGCGTTGCTGCACGTAGCAAAAGTTATCGAAGAAGCGAAAGCGCTGGCGGAGCACGGTATCGTGTTTGGCGAACCGCAAACCGACATCGACAAGATCCGTCTGTGGAAAGAGAAAGTTATCACCCAGTTGACGGGCGGTCTGGCCGGTATGGCGAAAGGCCGTAAAGTGAAAGTGGTTAACGGTCTGGGTAAATTTACCGGTGCGAATACGCTGGAAGTTGACGGTGCCGAAGGCAAAACCGTGATCAACTTTGATAACGCAATCATCGCCGCAGGTTCTCGTCCGATTCAGCTGCCGTTTATTCCTCATGATGACCCGCGCGTGTGGGATTCCACCGATGCGCTGGAACTGAAAAACGTTCCAGGACGTCTGCTGGTCATGGGCGGCGGTATTATCGGTCTGGAAATGGGCACCGTGTACCATGCGCTGGGCTCTCAGATCGATGTGGTTGAAATGTTCGATCAGGTGATCCCGGCTGCGGATAAAGACATTGTTAAAGTCTTCACCAAGCGCATCAGCAAGAAATTCAACCTGATGCTGGAAACCAAAGTCACGGCGGTAGAAGCCAAAGAAGACGGTATCTACGTTTCGATGGAAGACAAGAAAGCCCCTGCGGAACCGCAGCGTTATGACGCGGTGCTGGTGGCTATCGGCCGTGTGCCGAACGGTAAAAACCTCAATGCCAGTAAAGCAGGCGTGGAAGTTGACGAGCGTGGCTTTATCCATGTTGACAAACAATTGCGCACCAACGTGCCGCACATCTACGCTATCGGCGATATCGTCGGTCAGCCGATGCTGGCGCACAAAGGCGTACATGAAGGTCACGTGGCCGCCGAAGTTATCGCGGGCAAAAAACACTACTTCGATCCGAAAGTGATCCCGTCCATTGCCTATACCGAACCAGAAGTGGCATGGGTTGGTCTGACAGAGAAAGAAGCGAAAGAGAAAGGTATCAGCTTCGAAACGGCGACCTTCCCGTGGGCTGCGTCTGGCCGTGCCATCGCTTCTGACAGCGCGGACGGCATGACCAAGCTGATTTTCGACAAAGAAACGCACCGTGTTATTGGTGGCGCGATTGTCGGCACCAACGGCGGCGAACTGCTGGGTGAAATCGGTCTTGCGATCGAAATGGGCTGTGATGCGGAAGACATCGCGCTGACCATTCACGCTCACCCGACGCTGCACGAATCTGTTGGCCTGGCGGCTGAAGTGTTCGAAGGCAGCATCACCGACCTGCCGAACCCGAAAGCGAAGAAAAAATAAGTTTTCAGGTTTGCAGGCATGAAAATCCGGCGCTGCTTAGACGCCGGATTTTTTTTATCTCTATTTTATCCCCGACAAAAGCTAGCACGCTAACACTTTTCACTTTTCCTGCTATACATCGAAAATCAAAACGGTATTTTAAAATAGTGAAGATTGATGGAGGAAAAGAGATGGCAATCATCAAATGGGCAATCATGGGCACCGGCACCATTGCGAAAAGCTTCGCACAGGGGCTGAACCAGTTAGCGGATGCGGAGCTTTATGCCGTGGGCTCACGTTCTTTGCAACATACAGAACAGTTTGGCGAGCGTTTTCCCGCGCAGAAATACTACGGCAGCTATGAGGCGTTGGTTCGCGATCCCTATATCGACGTGGTATACATCGCCACCCCCAACAGCGCCCATAAAGACAATATCTTGTTATGCCTCAATCACGGTAAATCAGTGCGCTGCGAAAAGCCGTTTACCCTGAATCGTAATGAAACCGCAGAAGTAATCCGTGTCGCGCGCGAAAAAAATCTTTTTCTGATGGAAGGCATGTGGACGCGCTTCTTCCCGGTATACCGACAAGTTCTTGAATGGCTTGATGCCGATGCTATCGGCCCGGTGCGTATGGTCAGCGCCGGTTTCGGTTTTCGCCGTGAAGGGCCATCCGAAGATCGTAAAGTGGGCTTGCATCGCGGCGGTGGCGCCTTAATGGATGTCGGGGTTTATCACATCTCGTTTGCCTCCTGGGTTTTCCGGCAGGTTCCATCCACCATCACCGGCGTTGCCAGCCTGTACGAAACCGGTGTGGATGATCTTTCTGCCATGACGCTGCTCTACCCGGATGGACAAGTGGCGGTGTTGTCCTGCTCGATCAGCACCCCGACGCAAAAAGAAGCGTGGATTATTGGTAATAAGGGGACCATCGTTATTCCCGAATTCTCCAAAGCGACCTCCGCCACGCTGGCGGTGATTGGCGAAGCCCCCGTCACGGTAACCTTGCCGCTTGAAGGTAATGGCTATAATTATCAGGCAGCCGCTGTCATGGTGTGCTTACGCGAAGGAAAAACCGAATGCGAACTGATGCCGCTAGATGAGAGTCTGTCGATTATGGCGCAGATGGATGAACTGCGGCGGCAGTGGGGGATTGTGTTTCCGGTGGAGAGATAACCTTCTCATATTGTGGTGCATGCACGTTTATTTCTTCTATTCGCTTTTACAATTAACTCATAAAAAGAAACGGTGTTTTATTTTAATGGCTATTATCATGCGCATTCCGGTACTCTTCTGGGTCGTGTATTCAATATGTTGATTGCAGCGTGAAATGTCCGGTTTTGGATGTGGAATACAGTGGCTAAAGTTGATGTAAGATGCCCGTTTTGTGAACAGACATCTCCTGTGAAAAAACACGGTTATGGAAAAAGTGGCCATCAGCGTTACCGTCGTCAGTCATGCAAACA
>NZ_JAHWCO010000162.1:0-1084 GCF_020054415.1 Candidatus Symbiopectobacterium sp.
CGCTGCTTGAGGGCCTTGTTATAAGAGGGCCAGTTGGTGATTTTAAAATTTTGTTTTGCCATGGAGACCTGATTTTGAAACAACTGTGGTGATCTGCTCCGATGATTACCCAAAAGTTCTATTTATTCAACAAAGCCCATCTCAGGTGTACACTTTTCTCATGGGGCCTAACTGCATTATTTTACGTTGCGAGGATCCGTCGTTTCGCTGGGCTGCCAGCATAAAATCTATTTATTCAACAAAGCCCAGATTGACCTGAATACGCTGTTTGACCGGCACATAGGTGGTATTTCCCTGCGCCAGCGTTGAGGAAATGCGCGCATCATTCCACCCGGCATCCTGCAACAGTAGCCCAGCCAGTTCGGAAGCTTTATTCAAGCGCACGCAGCCGAACTGAGTGTGCGAATGTCGCGCTGGAACAGCCCATGATTTGGCGTGTCGTGCAAGTAAATAGCTTCGGAATTGGGCATATTTAATTTATACCGTCTCAACGAGTTATTGGCACCGGGAGCCTGACGAATGCGATACGGGAAACGATCGGCCGGCAGCACGGACCAGTCAATCATCGTCGGATCGATAGTCTCTGCTTCGGAATGCCAGCCGGAGAGCAGCGTATAATTATTGCGCTGCAAATACTTGGGATCCTTGATAACTTTGGGGACGATATCCTGACGAATCAGCGTGGTGGGCACGTTCCACGGCGGGTTAACCACCACGTTATACAGTGAACTGCTCATCAACGGCGTTTTGCGTTTCGGTTGTCCGACAATCACACGCGAAGAGAGCCGCTGTGTACCATTTTGATAATATGTATTAGTCGCGACTAGATCTGACACTGGACCTTGAAAGGTTGAGAGTTACCGGTTTTGATATGGGTGTCTGATCCTTAAACAAAACGCGAGGTAACTCTCATGCTTCATACTAACAATCCCATTATCAAACATAAAGCCGGCCTGCTCAATCTCGCCGAAGAACTCGGTAACGTATCAAAAGCCTGCAAGATCATGGGCGTGTCACGCGATACATTTTACCGTTATCAGGAACTGGCTGCTGAAGGCGGCATTGATGCGCTGGTTAGCCAGAA
>NZ_JAHWCO010000469.1:0-2792 GCF_020054415.1 Candidatus Symbiopectobacterium sp.
CAACGGCTATCGCGCTGCCAGGTCACTGAGCAGCGACCCCAAATATTGGGATGTCGTTGTCACCCTTCCCGAACAGCAGTACCTCAAACCAACACCACGCTCAATGCTCAACAAGATGTGGGGGTAGATATGGCACTAAAACGCGATAAGCACGACGCGGTATTTTCTGAGCTTGTGCGCGAGAGAACTAACTGGCAGTGCGACTACTGCGGTAAATATTTTCACCACGACCACGGTAATCTCCATTGCTCCCACTTCAAGTCCCGCCGACACAAGGCGACCCGCTACCATCCCTTCAACGCCTTCGCACACTGCGCTGGCTGTCACCGTAAGTTGGGTGAAGACCCTTATGAGTTCACGATGCACGCCAACATCACTTATGGGGAGATGGTCATTGACCGCGTGGCGCATCTGGCAGCAGTGCCGGTGCGGTTAACGCCGTGGCAGATGGATGAGATTTATCAGCACATGAAAACTGAGCTCAAGCGACTGCGGGAATTACGCGCCGGCGGAAATATCTGGCGAATCGAGTTCACGCTACCACCCTGGTATCAGGAGGGCATTACCTATCGCATGGGGGAAGCGGCATGAGAAAGCGTGTGCGACTGACGGCGGAAGATATTCCGCTTATCCGGGCGCTACTGGACTCCGGTATGCCGGTGGCTGAGGTGGCGAGGAAATTCGAGACCAGCAAGCAGCATATCTACAGCATCAGGAACGGCAAAAACTGGGGGGCGGTAAAATGAGAGATATTCGATACCTGTTGACGGCATGGGGAAACTGGAGCGGCTCACGCATTGGCACCGAGTACAAGGCGGCATGGCACATAGCCGCGTCTAGCAGCGATATCCGGCCCATGCTGTCCGATGAGGACGGGGAGACAGTTGACCGTGCGGTAGGGAGGCTCAAGCACTTCGACCCGCTGGGCTACGATATTGTTGTGGCGTACTACAAAGGGAAGGTGTCTTGCCAGATGATAGGTGAAGCACTGCAACCACATCGCCACCGCACTTATGTGAGCAAAGTGCTAGAAAGGGCTGAAGCCTACATCGCGGGCCGTGTTGCTGAACTTTTGGAGGCAGCTTGACGGAAAATGATATTTGGGTCTATAGTCTTCCCTAGGTGCTCAAAACACCTTACGAACGGCTACCGCACCCGTCAGTCTTGCGGCTTTTTTGTGTCCATATTTCAGATATGGCCGAGTGTGGGTGAATAAAATACCTTCGGGGAATAAGCCCGCTTGCCTTCGTACAAGTTTTGAGCACTTGGCCACCTGAGCCTCTCAGGTTTCCTCTCAAAAAGGATACGAAAATGAGCACTAATATCATTATCTCCGATATCGCCATTCATAGAGACGAACAAGAGCGTTATTCACTGAACGATCTGCATCAAGCATCTGGCGGTGAGGAAAAGGACAAGCCAGCAAACTGGCTGCGCTCCGATAAAACAATTGAATTAATTGATGAAATTCTTAAAGCTCAGATTCGAGCATTTAAACCTGTAGACGCCCGTAAAGGCCGCTACGGAGGTACTTACGTTTGCAAGGAACTAGTCTATTCCTACGCAATGTGGATCAGCGCCTCGTTCGCTCTTAAAGTAATCCGTGCCTATGATGATATAGTTAGTGGTCAGGCATACCAGGTGCGCAAGCAAAACACGGTTCCCGGTAAGCTTACCATAGAGCAGCAGGAGGCTATCAAACAACTGGTGCTCACCCGTGGTAAAAGTGTCCCACATGAACATCAGGGCAAAGCAACCATCACGCTGTGGTCAGCACTGAAAAGTCACTTCGGTTGCAGCTATAAAGAAATTCCCGAAGAGAATTTTACCGAAGCGTTATCTCTTGCCGCTCGAGTACCGATTGACGGTGAATTCATCGGCAGAGCATCTTCACAAAATAGCTTGCCTGCTATCTCTGGCAGAATTGTTCTCGACTATGCAGATGGCAGTGTGACACGGACAGAGGTGGTCGCCTCCAATTGTTTTATAGGGGATGTTGAAACCTTGCTGGAACATTTGGAAAAGCGTGGCGTCGTTGTGCTTACCAACGAAGATGAGCGCCGAAACTTCGTTAAAGAAAATCTGATGCGGTTGATTAACTGATCAAACGATCAGTTAAATGCTTGACGTGAGCACCTGAGCTACATATAATCTCACCATGCTGCGGCAAAGGCGCGCAGGACATGAGGCCTCAACTTTGGTTGGGGCTTTTTATTGATATAAATTAAAATCAGTTGTAAAATATAATAATGATCTCTTAATCGTTATTAATAGGTTATGCCATGATTGTTGATGTAAACAGAAGTGTTCCAGTACAACCTTTCCAAAATACTTCAGCTACATGCCCGGGAGAAATGTCATCCCTCGCTTATAATTTGAATCAGATTTCAAATGATACTGAAAAACATTTACCGGCGAAAATTAGTAAAAGACGAACAGCGGTAAGTCTTAGACCCACCATTACTCCTAAAATGCTTTATCAACAACAGATAGGCCAAATTAGGTTACATTTAGGTAATGTAATTTTTATAAATGACTAATCTATTTTAGTTCTATAAGGCTGCGCTCCGGCGTGGCCTTTTTTATTTCCCCTCAATCACACAGCGCCATCCGAAAAATCGGCGGTGAGGCTATGACACGAATGAGCACTCTCTACAGCAGGCTTTCATACGGAAGCGGGACGGGCTTAATGGGCCTTGGCGCGTCTGCCAGAGCCTACGCCGCATCAACCAAAGAGAGCGTCCTGCTGCTTGCAGATAAGGTTGCCGGGTTAAGCCTTGGTGACTGGGCAA
>NZ_JAHWCO010000705.1:0-6800 GCF_020054415.1 Candidatus Symbiopectobacterium sp.
CACGTGGTATTGCTGGTTCAGCAGGCAGTAAAGACTGGATGATCATCCATGCTTCATCGGGAAGGTCGTAGCGAGCCATAGTTCAATATACTGTGTAAACATACGGTTACTATAACTCAGGCAATTAAGGGACACAGCCTAGTATTCCGGTCACTGCGTTGAATTTGGTGGCGCGTGCCTGATTGTCGCTATAGCGGTTACGTGCATAGGAATAGGCGATGTTGCTCTTCCGGCGATCGTTGAGCGTTCGCTCCATCTAGGGCGTCACGGTGTCCTGATCGCCGCGCGTGGCGTTATAATGCTCGTCAAAGCGGCGGTCGCGCGGCGTATTGACTGGCTTGCCGGTATTGGGATTGATGATGGTGCCGCGATCGAACGGCGTCAGGTATTCCTGATGTTCATAGGCAAGGCGCACCGTGGTGTCATCGCCATACCACATCACTGACGGCGCAACGGTGGTTTGGCGTTTGCGGCCAACATTGCGCCAGTAATCGGTTTCGTCGTGATCGACCAGCATACGGTAAGCCAAACCGTTGTCTCCTAGTGGTCCGGTGACATCCGCCTGTCCACCGCCCCCGTTAAAGCTGCTCTGCCAGCCTTCGATATGGGTTTTCCGAACCAGTTCCGGTTTTTTACTGATGATATTGATCACGCCGCCGGGTTCAACCATGCCGTACAGCATGGAGGCCGGGCCTTTGAGGACTTCAACGCGTTCGCTGGTAGGCGTGAAATTGCGAGCCTGAATCGAACGAATGCCATCGCGAAACAGCGACCCATCGCGGTTGTCGCCAAACCCACGTTTGATCACCGCATCCTGCGTCCCCCCGAGTGTGTTGGCTTGGGTAATACCGCTGATGCTGTACAGCGCTTCGTCCAGCGTACGTGCCGCCTGATCGCGTAACACTTGCGGTGGCACTACGTTAACCGCCTGCGGCACGTCCAGCAGACGTGCTTCGGTGCGTGTGCCGGTTACGCTTTTGTGCGGTTGATAGCCGCTGTCTGTATCGGCGGTGGCCCGGTCAGATTGCGTGACCACCACGGTATCTTCCTGCGCGCTCGATGAGGCAGCGTGCGAACCCAGTGGCAACAGCGGGATAAGTGGCCAACTGCGACGTATAAAATTAGCGTTCATGTGCGATGTGACTCCAGAATGTCCCTGAAAATTCAATAGGTAAAAATTGTTGGTAGAGTTGTTTTAAGGTGTCTTGCGGTTGCAAATCGGCAAATAGATCGGGGTAGAGCGCTTTGGCAAACATCTCCACCATCACCACGTGATACGGGCTTAGGTAGAAGTTGTGCCGCATACTCCAAGCGCGCCCCTGCTGCACGGCGTTGAGGTGTGACAGAATGGGTTCTTGTTGTAGCAGTGTGGTAAAGCTGTTTTGCGCTTGCTGCTCGGGAACGTCCGGGCCCAGCATCAGTGACGAGAATCGTTTTCCTTCTGGCACCACCATGCCGGTGACGATGTAGACATCGGGGTTGGCTGCCAGCATTTTTTCCGGATTGAGTTCACCATAGACGCGCTGAATGCTGTCGGCTGCGATGTTATCGCCACCGGCAAAGCGCAGTAACTCACCAAGATTGCCACCTACTGCTGTGGTACAGCAGGTATTGCAGCGGCCCATATGCAGGTGCAGCATCACGGTGGGCTTTTGGCCGTGATAGCGCGCTAGGCGTTGTGAAATGGCGTCCATATGCTGCTGGTAAAATGCGCTGAGCGGCAGCACGTTCAGTGCGGTTGAGTACTTCGCCGAGTAAACGGACGCCGGTCAGGGTGTTTTTCAACAGTTCGACGCGCAGATCGACATAAATCACCGGGATGCCTGCGCGTTCAAGCGTCTGCTGTAGCGCATCATCCTTCGCCGAGGTTTTAGCCAGACGCGGCAGGATGACCAGATCGGGCTTTAACGGCAGAATGGCTTCGGCATTCAGCGTGTGCGGCCCCCCCATCGCCAAGACGCGGGATTTGTGCAATGGCAGGGAATGCGGTGGTGTATTTTTCCCAGCTTTGCTCGTCGTAACGTGCCATATCGCCGGGCCAACCCATCACGCGCTGTGCCGGATTACCGGGTTCCAGCAACGCAAGGGTTATAGAGCAAACGGCTTTCACCGAGAAAAAGACGTGAAGGATTATCGGGAATCGTTACCTGCCGTCCCAGCAGGTCGGTAACGGCCTTTCCCCTAGCGGTGGTGTTCGCCAACGGCAGCATGACCAGTAACGTTTTGGTCAGGAATAATGCGCGCATATTCGCCCTCTGCATAAAATCGAGCAGGGGAAGTTAATGAGTATGAGAGTAATTATCAATAATGCTAAGGCGGGGAAAATGCGACAAAAAGATAATGTTGTTTTATATCATTATGATGGTAATAATTTCGTAAGTAAATAAAGTGTCGTTCAGCGGGAACTTTCAGGGCGGCAGAGTGCTACCGCCTGAAAGTCAGTGGGAATTAGCGTTATTCGGCAACATAACCCTGTTTGGGAATACGCACGCCGTCGAGCCAAGCTTCGCCCTCGCGCATTTTAAGACGCCCTTCGGCAAACCAGTTCACCACCAATGGATAGATGGTGTGTTCCTGAGTTTGTACCCGAGCGGCGAGCGCTTCTTCCGTATCATCACCAAACACCGGGACCTTGGCTTGCAGAATCAGAGGACCGCCATCCAGTTCGTCAGTCACGAAGTGGACCGAAGTGCCATGTTCCTTATCGCCATTTTCCAACGCCTTGCGATGGGTATGCAGGCCCGGGTACTTGGGCAGCAGGGACGGGTGGATGTTCAGCATTTTGCCTGCAAACAGCGCAACAAACTCCGGGCTGAGGATGCGCATATAACCCGCCAGTACCACCAGGTCCGGTTGGTATTGCGCCATCTCTTCTGCCATTGCAGCGTCAAAGGCAACCCGGTCAGCGAACCCTTGTGGGTCGATGACATGGGCCGGAATCTCGGCTTCTTGCGCCAGTACCAGACCATAGGCTTCTGGATTATTGCTGAATACGGCCGCGATATTCGCTTTGACACGCTTGCGCGCGCAGGCGTCAATCAACGCCTGCAAGTTGCTTCCTTGACCTGAGAGCAAGACAACGATGTTTTTCATTAATTAATGACCACTGCGTCTCCGGCGTTAGCGGGTTGAATAACGCCGATTTTCCATGCGGTTTCACCCTGGCTATTGAGGAATGCCACGGCTTCCTCTGCCTGTTCAGCAGGCAGTGCGATAATCATACCCACACCGCAGTTAAAAGTACGGTACATTTCGTGACTGCTGACGTTGCCCGTCTGTTGCAGCCAGTTGAACACGGCGGGCCACTGCCAGCTGGATTCATCAATGTTAGCTTGCATGCCTTCTGGCAACACGCGCGGGATATTTTCCCAGAAACCGCCACCTGTCAGGTGAGCAATCGCGTGGACATCCACTTTTTCAATCAGCGCCAGAATGGATTTGACGTAGATCCTGGTCGGGGCCAGCAGGTGATCGGCCAGTGATTTTCCCTCAAGCGTCGTCTGTTCCGGATCGGTTTTGCTCACCTCGAGAATCTTACGTACCAGCGAATAGCCGTTAGAGTGTGGGCCACTGGCTGCCAGTGCTACCAGAGTATCACCTGCCTGCACTTTACTTCCGTCGATGATCTCTGATTTTTCAACAACACCGACGCAAAAACCGGCGACGTCGTAATCTTCACCGTGGTACATGCCGGGCATTTCAGCGGTTTCGCCGCCGACCAGCGCACAGCCTGACTGTTTGCACCCTTCGGCGATACCGGTGATCACGCTGGCGGCAGTATCGACATCCAGTTTCCCCGTGGCGTAGTAATCTAGGAAGAACAGCGGCTCTGCCCCTTGAACTACCAGGTCATTGACACACATAGCCACCAGATCGATACCGATGGTGTCGTGGCGTTTCAGATCCATGGCAAGACGCAGCTTGGTGCCGACCCCGTCAGTACCGGAAACCAGAACCGGTTCACGGTATTTTTGGGGCAAGGCGTACAGTGCACCGAAACCGCCCAGACCGCCCATCACTTCAGGACGGCGGGTTTGTTTCACTACGCCTTTAATACGGTCTACCAATGCGTTACCAGCATCAATATCCACGCCTGCGTCTTTGTAGCTAAGAGAGGTTTTGTCGATCACTGCGGAGTCCCCACGGAGAATACAATTGGTGGTGAGATAGCGAGCATATCCAGCCTGGTGGATCTACCCCTATCTAAGCGCGCTAATTCTAACAGCGAGAGCAATCGTTTGCGAGTGGTGTGTTGCCTGCTTTGCATTTTTCCTGTTCAATGAGAATTTCCCTGCCCGGTTGATCTGGATCAGGCTATAACCTGTAGCGCTTAAGCAAAAAAGCGGTATAATCCCGCGATTTTTTTATGATGGGCTGCCATGTCCGCCCTCGGCGCACCGATTCTGCGTCGTGAGGATATCCGTCCACTTTCTATAGGGGGAATAGAATGAAGGTCGTCGAGGTTAAACACCCGCTCGTCAAACATAAGCTTGGCCTGATGCGTGAAAACGATATAAGTACAAAACGCTTTCGTGAACTGGCATCCGAAGTCGGCAGCTTATTGACCTATGAAGCCACGGCCGATCTGGTTACTGAAAAAGTGACTATCGAAGGCTGGTGCGGTTCGGTGGAAGTCGATCAGATCAAAGGCAAAAAAATTACTGTGGTGCCGATCCTGCGTGCCGGTCTGTGCATGATGGAAGGTGTGCTGGAAAATGTACCGAGCGCACGCATCAGCGTGGTGGGTATGTACCGCAACGAAGAGACGCTGGAGCCGGTGCCTTACTTCCAGAAACTGGTCTCCAACATTGATGAGCGTATGGCGCTGGTGGTGGATCCGATGCTGGCGACCGGTGGTTCGATGATTGCCACTATCGATCTGCTGAAAAAAGCGGGTTGCCAGAGCATCAAGGTATTGGTACTGGTGGCTGCACCGGAAGGGATTGCTGCGCTGGAAAAAGCGCACCCTGACGTTGAGCTGTATACCGCCTCGGTCGACAAAGGGCTCAACGAGCATGGCTATATTATGCCGGGTCTTGGTGACGCGGGCGATAAGCTCTTTGGTACTAAATAAGCCGTATCAGCCGACTGAGTAAGTCGGCTTTTTTTTGCGTCGGTTTCGTTGCGCAACGCCACGGCGGTTTTTCACCCATATTTCGCACGATTTCTATAATCAGCCTCGCTTCCCTACGCGGTGACGCGTGAGGGCGGCTGTGCTGTGATAACGATGCTGGACAAAACGGCTAACCACACAACATCAAGTCACTTTTACAGAGGATATAAACGATGACTCGTCGCGCCATCGGGGTGAGTGAACGACCCCCCTTGTTACAAACCATCCCGCTGAGCTTCCAGCACCTGTTTGCCATGTTTGGCGCGACGGTGTTGGTACCGATTCTGTTCAAAATTAACCCTGCGACCGTACTGCTGTTCAACGGCATTGGCACGCTGCTCTATCTGTTTATCTGTAAGGGCAAGATCCCGGCGTATCTGGGCTCCAGCTTTGCCTTTATTTCTCCGGTGCTGTTGCTGCTGCCGCTGGGATATGAAGTGGCACTGTGCGGTTTTATCATGTGTGGTGTTCTGTTCTGCCTGGTATCGCTGATTGTGCAACGCGCTGGTACCTGCTGGTTGGATGTTATTTTCCCACCGGCGGCGATGGGGGCGATTGTTGCGGTCATCGGTCTGGAACTGGCCGGGTTTGCAGCGGGCATGGCCGGTCTGCTGCCTGCGGATGGCGCGTCAGTT
Source organism: Candidatus Symbiopectobacterium sp. (assembly GCF_020054415.1). Lineage (NCBI taxonomy): Bacteria > Pseudomonadati > Pseudomonadota > Gammaproteobacteria > Enterobacterales > Enterobacteriaceae > Symbiopectobacterium > Candidatus Symbiopectobacterium sp. The sequence goes on from NZ_JAHWCO010000705.1 coordinate 5,749, forward strand.
GATAGCAAAACCGTGATTATTTCGCTGGTGACCTTAGGGGTTACCGTACTGGGCTCTGTGTTGTTCCGCGGTTTTCTGGCTATTATCCCGATTCTGATCGGTGTGCTGGTGGGCTATGGCTTATCGTTTGTCATGGGCGTCGTGGATTTCGCGCCTATCGCTCAGGCGCACTGGTTTGCACTGCCGACCTTCTATACGCCGCGTTTTGAATGGTTTGCCATTCTGACTATCCTGCCTGCTGCGCTGGTGGTGATTGCTGAACACGTGGGCCATCTGGTGGTTACCGCCAATATCGTGAAAAAAGATCTGATGCGCGATCCTGGCTTGCACCGCTCGATGTTTGCCAACGGCCTTTCTACCATGATTTCTGGTTTCTTCGGTTCAACCCCGAATACCACTTACGGTGAAAATATTGGCGTACTGGCCATCACCAAGGTCTACAGCACCTGGGTGATCGGCGGTGCGGCAATACTTGCCATTCTGCTTTCCTGCGTGGGCAAACTGGCGGCCGCGATTCAGGCAGTGCCGGTGCCGGTCATGGGCGGTGTTTCTCTGCTGCTGTACGGTGTCATCGGCGCTTCCGGTATTCGTGTGCTTATCGAATCCAAAGTGGATTACAACAAGGCACAAAACCTGATTCTGACCTCGGTTATCCTGATCATCGGGGTGAGCGGTGCGAAAGTACATTTGGGTGCTGCTGAATTGAAAGGCATGGCATTAGCCACCGTAGTGGGTATTGCGCTGAGTCTGCTGTTCGCGCTGATCAACCGTTTCAGAAGCGAAGAAATGGTTCTGGATGCCGAAGATGATGCCGAGGAGACCTCTCGCGCGTCATAAATGGAGCATTGCTCTGGTTTCCGGGGATGGTATTATCCCCGGAAACAGAAAAAATATGACAAGGGATTGTTAATCATGGGCTTTGTTGAATAAATAGATTTTATGCTGGCAGCCCAGTGAAACGACGGATCCTCGCAACGTAAAATCATGCAGTTAGGCCTCATGAGAAAAGTGTACACCTGAGATGACAAGCATTTTCAACCAAAACTGGCATG